>JANLXP010000584.1:0-1999 GCA_031365165.1 Alphaproteobacteria bacterium | reverse complement strand
CAAGATTCGAACTTGCGACCCTCTGGTCCCAAACCAGATGCGCTACCAGACTGCGCTACGCCCCGACATGAAGGGAGGGTGAAATAGGGCTTCGGAGGGTCCGCCGCAAGGAACTTCGCGGGGCCGCCTATTTCTTGGCCTGGCCCGGCCTCGACTTCATAAGTTTGAAGACGCCTTCGGCCGTTAACACCTTGCGGCCGCCGGCGCTGAGTTCGGCTCGGGCGAAGGCAAGCGTGCGCGTCGCGCGGGTCACAAAGGCGCTGCCCTCGACCCATTCTCCAGGGCGCACCATGTCGAGGAAGTCGACATTCAGGCGCAGTGTGACCGCCGGCGCTTTCGTCTCGCGCCAAACGGCCGCACCCAACACGCCGTCCGTGAAGGCGCTCAGCCAACCTCCGTGTGCGATGCCGTGACCGTTGCAGTGATGGGTCAGCACACGAAAGCCTTGGCGGAAGATGCCGTTCTCGGCCTTGTGATAGACGGGCCCGTTGTGGGTCGTGAAAGGTCCGCGGCCCTCGCTCAAGACGAAGCCTTCAGGTGGCGGGACTGCCTCGTGCCTCATTGGACGGGATCGAAGATCGCGTGGAGCACCTTGTCGCCGGCTTTGATGCCGAGCTTTGCGCTCAAGCCGCCATTGATTTCGAGGACGCCGCGGGCCTGACCGGCGGATGGAAGATGCTCAAGGCTGAACGGCGTCGTGTTTTGCGCAATGTTGAGAATGCGGCCTTGGGCATCGACAAAGATGATGTCGAGCGGGATGTACGTGTTTTTCATCCAGAACGAGATGTTCTGCGGTGGGTCATAGTCGAACAGCATGCCGTGATCGGCCGCCATGCTGTGGCGGAACATCAGGCCGCGGTTGCGGTCCTTTTCCTTGCGCACGACTTCAACGGAAAATACTTGCTCACCTTTCGCGCACTCGATCGTCAACGGTTCGAGCTTGGCGGTGGGTGCCGAAGATATGACGGCAGGCGCCGCCACGAGCAGAACGGAGAGATAAATCAGGGCGTACATGCGACCAGGATAGGCTGTGCTTGGCGACTGCGGCAACCCGGTCCAAAACAAAAGGGGCGCCGAACGGCGCCCCTTGATGCTTCATCTTGGCCGATGCGGTTACGGCCGCGCCTCGAACTCGGCTGGCGCCATCATCCGGATCGGCCTCGGCGCGGCCGTCACCTCGGGCAACAGGGTCACGTCCGTCGCGGACAGCCCGCGCTCGGTCGTCATCACGCGAACGAGTACCCGCTGGTTCTGGCGCAGTTCGCGAATTCCGCAACGGCGCAGCAAATCCATGTGGACGAAGATATCGTTTCCGCCTGCGATGGCCACGACAAAGCCGAAACCCTTCGGCCGCGAGAACCATTTGCAGATGGCTTCGATTTCCGGGCCCGTCGCCTCCGGCAGGACGATGTCACGGCGTTGCTGCTTGGCCTCGCCATTCGCGCTGTCGCTGCCGTTCTTGCCGCCCGTACCCGGGGTGGCCTTCGATGCCGTTCGCTCATCCATGCTATGGACTTTGCGGGCCTGAAGACCTTTTACTTTTTGAATGACATCGATTTCGACGGTGGTGCCTTCCAACACAGCATGGCAGCCGTAAGCTTCGATGACAGACTTATGGAGTAGGATGTCCCCTTCGACGTCTTCGGAGACGACGAACCCATACCCCTTTTCATGATTGAACCACTTAACGGTGCCCGTAACTCGGATTGCCCCACTGTCCGGCGACGGTGCGATTAATACTGGTTTGTCCACTTGAACCGCGCTCCCTTGCCTTATTCGCTTGTCCACGCCTGCAACGACTTTTCCAAGCCAACACTCGCTTGTCCAAGCCCGCACACGACGTGCGCTAAAATGACACTATACTTTTTTCTCGTCCTGTAAAAGGAGACAGGCGAATCAAATTCGCGTTTTAATCGCGTGGGGCGATTTTAGGTGTGGACGACAAGTTGTTGTTGCGGGTGGTGAGCGACGTCACACAACTTGTCTGCGGACTTTGCCG
>JANLXP010000774.1:0-2838 GCA_031365165.1 Alphaproteobacteria bacterium | reverse complement strand
CAGACCGTGACGTGGGCTTCGCCAATGGCGTCGGCGTCGCGGATTTCGGCGGGGCGGATCAGCATTGTCGAAATTCTCCGTCGCTCCATATAGCATGCGACCATATTGAGGAGCCGCAGATGAGCCGCCGGATCGTGCACGTTACGCGAGGCATGCCCACCGAAGATGGAGCGGGGGTGAAGCTCACGCGCCTGATCGGTACGCCTGAGATTCCGGACCTCGACCCGATCCTGATGCTGGACAATTTCGGCTCCGACGATCCGAACGCCTATATCGCGGGCTTTCCGCCGCACCCGCATCGCGGGTTCGAGACCGTGTCCTACATGATCGCGGGCAGTCTGAAGCATAAGGACAATAAGGGCGGCGAGGGTCTGATCACCGACGGCGGCGTGCAGTGGATGACGGCCGGCCGCGGTGTCGTGCACTCCGAGATGCCGGCGCAGACGAGCGGCCTGATGTCCGGGTTTCAGCTGTGGCTGAACCTGCCCGCGGCCGAGAAGATGCGCACCCCTTGGTATGCCGACATTCCGGCGGCGGCGATCGTGCCCGTCGCTGTTGCCGACGGCGTCACGGCGAAGCTGATCGCGGGTGCGTGGAACAACGTGCGTGGCCCAGGGCCCGAGCGCGCGACGGCGCCCTTCATCGCAGATGTTGCGGTGGGGCCGGGAGCTCAAGCCGAGGTGCCAATTCCGGACGGTCACAATGCGTTCGTTTTCATGATCGACGGCTCGCTTGAGGCAGGTGGTCGTGTCCTGCGAAAGGGTGAGCTTGCGGTGTTGTCCGATAAGGGCACGCTGGCGCTTGCTGCAGGCACGGAAGCTGCGCGCCTGCTGATCGTTGCGGGCAAGCCGTTGCGCGAGCCGATCGCGAAGTATGGGCCGTTCGTCATGAACACCGAGGCGGAATTGCGCCAGGCTTTCGCGGACTATCAGCGCGGCGCGCTCTAAAGCGAAAAACGAATCCGTCTGATGCGTCTGCACGGCTGATTTCCGCGGCGAAATCCGTCTGCAATCCGTCTGGAAAGCGTCTGCGATCCGTCTGCGGAACTGCGAAAGCGAGAAATCGTATCCGTTAGATGCGTTCGCGTGGCTCATTTCTGCGGTTTCATCCGTTAGGAATGCGTTTGGAATCCGTTTGCCGAGCGTTCGGGGCGCGGGCTGCTGGCCTTTCGGGGACATCACGCTCTTGCTGCAAGAAAACAACATCGAAATATCCGCTACGGCGTTGCACTATCTCAAGTCCGCCGTGTCCGGCGTTACTGAGGCGCTACATTTGCCGTTACATATGCAACGCCTTGCCTTGAGCGGGCTCACCGGGACATGGGCGAGCGCAACCTTGCCCACTATATACCAAACGGAATAGTAAAATCACTTTGACTTATCGACGCGGGTAACCTGTCGCATCCAATGACGCCTGCTGGCATGCGCCCCGTGGACGGATATCTTGAAGACGACGTGCTCGTTCGGCGCACGCGCATGCGCGGTCCAAGCGGGCTGAAATTCGCTCACGAGTTGCGATCCGCGCGCAACGGTGTCGTTTGCCTCGTGCCGCAACTCTGACTCAGTTGCTCACCGGTTCCGCCAAACGTATGGTTGACGATCAGCAGTTCTCATCAGCTGGCCGATCAAAGTCACGCGGGCGCACGCTCGCGCGGGAGTTTAACATGCGCGCGCGCAAGCTTCTGACGACACTCGCCTTCGTCGTCATCGCGATCACGTCGTTCATTGGTCAAACAAGACCGGCGGTAGCCGTGCCCGCCGGTGTCAAAGGCTGGTGCACAATCGTGGGACCCGGCACTGAACAGTGCGGGTTTGGGAGCGCGCTCGCCGCTTGCCAGAAACAGCACGACGTCTATGCGGCGACGGCGAACTTCTATGGTTACACCGCTTACGGAAACAGATGGTACATAAAGATTTGCCGTTGGAAGCCTGGGATTGGCGTCATTCTGCCGACGATCGTCTCCTTCGATTGCACCAACACGACTTTGACTCCTGATAGCCCTGCCGGCTGTCAGCTTTTGCCGCAAAACGATTGCAAGGATAACAACGGCAGTACGCCGACAGGAGACACGGGCAAACCTATCGACCTCGTCTCGGGCACAAAGCGGTTCAACGCCGTCGATTTCGAGACGTCGGACCGGTCGCTTCGCCTATCGCGTTCGTATTCGGGCTTACCTTGGGCGGGGACGCCGGAAAAACTGGCAGACAACCCCCTCGGCCTCGCGAATTGGCAATTCGACTTCCAGGTCGAACTGCAAATCGGCCCCGGATGGGACGTTTGGAACAGCGTGGTGGTCACATTCCCACGGGGCACGGCGATTGCCTTTGCGCGCCAGGCCAACGGTACGATGGCGCCCTACACGCCCTCCACGTATCCAAGACCGCAGACCAACTACACTTTGACCTTCAACGACACTTGGCCAGCGAATCTCAACAATCTGCGCAATGCCAAGACACATTGGACATTGCGCGACCCGGACGACAACGTCTGGTCCCTGGAAACGTTTGCGGATGCGGCCACTGGTCTCTTCACGATCGCCCGGCCGACGCAGGTGGTCTATCGCAGCGGTTTCAAGCTGACCTTCGTTTACGGGACCTCTTATCAGCTCACGTCGATCACCGACAATTTCGGAAAGCAGATCACGTTCAACTGGAACATGATCGACCCAACCGTCGTCGGCGGTACGGGCCCTGCGGTTCCGGCCGCCATCAAAGAAGCGATCCTGCCCGGCGGTTACAAAGTCAAATACACATACGACACGGTCGGCTCCAACACCACGGGGTTGCCCCAAGCCGACCGGCTGATCAAAGCCGAGTTCGTCACGTCGGCGAACGCGGT
>JANLXP010000769.1:0-1122 GCA_031365165.1 Alphaproteobacteria bacterium | reverse complement strand
CGTCGTTCAAGATGACACCATCTTTAAGCAGGCCGTCATGGCCGTGGGTTGTGTAGGGATCGAGCGCTACATCGCAGAGCACGCCGATGTCGATCTGCGCCGTCTTGATCGCGCGTGCGGCGCGGCAGACGAGGTTGTCGGGATTCAGCGCCTCGCGGCCGTCCTCGGTTTTCTTCGCGGGGTCTGTGTAGGGGAAGAGCGCAATGACGGGGATGCCGAGTTTTTGCGCTTCCTCGGCGGCGGCGGGCACGAGGTCCGCGGACAATCGATCGACGCCGGGCATCGACGCGATCGGTTCGCGTTTGTTGGTGCCGTCAGCGATGAAGATCGGCCAGATGAGATCGGCGGGTGAGAGCGTTTGTTCGGCAACCAGACGGCGCGACCAGTCCGTGCGCCGCAAACGGCGCATGCGGATGGCTGGAAAGCGCGGGTCGTCGGAGGTCATGGCTTGGCCGTTCGTTGACAGTCTCTTGGCCCCTTCGTATCACCCCCGCAAGGTTAAGGGGAAGGCTGCATGTCCTTCGAACTCAATGAAGACCAACGTCTCATTCAAAAGACGGCGCGGGACTTTTCGACCGCGCAGCTCGCGCCCTTTGCGGCAAAGTGGGACGAGGAGGAGATTTTTCCCGTGCCCACGATGCGCGAGGCTGCCGCGTTAGGGTTTGCGGGCATCTATGTAAAGGGCGACGTCGGCGGGTCGGAGCTCACGCGGTTCGACGCGGCGTTGATCTTCGAGGAACTGTCGGCGGGATGTACGGCGACGGCGGCCTATATCTCCATTCACAATATGGCATCGTGGATGATCGACCGCTTCGGCAACGACGAGCAGCGGCGCAAGTGGCTGCCGAAGCTGACGCAAATGGAGACGATCGCGAGCTATTGTTTGACGGAGCCTGGTGCTGGATCCGACGCGGCGAGCCTCAAGACGAAGGCGGTGCGCGACGGCGACCATTATGTGATCACCGGGACCAAGCAGTTCATCTCCGGCGCAGGCACGTCCGACATCTACCTGCTGATGGCGCGAACCTCCGAGGACGGAGCAAAGGGCGTCTCCACGTTCATCGTCGAGAGGGGTATGCCCGGGCTGTCGTTTGGCGCCAATGAGCGCAAGATGGGCTGGAA
>JANLXP010000767.1:0-1293 GCA_031365165.1 Alphaproteobacteria bacterium | reverse complement strand
ATCGGCGTGCAGTATCACCCTGAGCTTAAGTCGCGTCCGTTCGAACCGCACCCATTGTTTGCAAGCTTCGTCGCGGCCGCCGTCACGCAGAGCCGATTGGTGTGAGCGAAGACACGCCGCCACCACAGCCCAAATCCGCGGGTAAGACGCGGGGGCTGGTTGCGGCCGCTTTCTCGCAGCACCTTCACGCGATCCTCGTCGGTGTCTTTACGCTGGCGTCGTCGGTGATCTCGGCGCTGCTCGGCTATTACTTCGCGCATGCCGACCGGCAAGGCATGATGGCGCTCGAGTATGATAAGCTCCGCGCCGAACATACGCTCGAGATCGCAAAGAATTTGAGCAACGCCGAGGCGGCACTTGAAAACCTGGTGCTGATCAGCAAGGAAGCGGGCGACCGATATTGCGATCTCGCCAAGCGCCTAACAGCGGCACACGCCGAGTTGGCCAAGGTTGCGCAAGTCCCCCAACTCGGTTCGCTTACGTTGAGCGAAATGCTCGCCGCTCTGGAACGCGCCGTTGGTAGTTCTAACCTAACCGAGGACCAGCGTAGCGCATTTGTGGCACGTGTGGGAGCCATGAAGGCCGAGCACGAAGAACTCGATAAGAAAATTCAGGACAGCTGGAAACAGGACGAGCAGGCGCGCCATTCGCTGCATATCGACACAGCTGCGACGCTCAGAATTTACTACCGCGAGCGCTCTATGGAATTCACGAAGCTGGCGTTGGAGTACAACGCTGCGGGCAAGGCGCCGCGCGATCTTGTGTTGCGAAACGGGGAATGCGGGCTCGACACAGAATGGAGAGCGACGCTGGATGCCTTGGTTGCTTGGAGCGTCAAGTCGTCCTTGTTCTCCGAGTCGTTGGGGATCTCAATCAGCCCGAATTAGGCGCGCACTGCTTGGTGTACGTTTTTCAATGTTGCGAGGAGACTTGCCGCGCTTTGGAGGGGTAAGCAGCTTGGCGCATCGCAGAGGGCTTTGTCGGGCTCCGGGTGGAATTCCAGGAAGACGCCGTCGGCGCCTGCTGCCACCGCTGCCTTTGCGATGATTGGGACGCCTTCGCGGCGACCGCCGGTGGATCCGCCGTTCGTGCGGGGGTCAGCGCCGGGAAGCTGGACAGCGTGCGTCGCGTCGATCGTGACTGGCACGCCCAGGCGCTGCATCTCGCCGATGGCCAGCATGTCGACGACAAGATTGTTGTAGCCGAACGACGAGCCGCGTTCGCAAAGCACGATGTCAAGCTTTGGCGCAACTTCGCGGGTCTTGGTGATTATGTTCTTGCAGTCCCAGGGGG
>JANLXP010000577.1:0-8720 GCA_031365165.1 Alphaproteobacteria bacterium | reverse complement strand
GTTGAACGCGCACGACTACTTCATGACGAACCCGAGCCTTTCGGGGCGCGGCGGCAAGGGTTTGGCCAAGGACAAGAAGGCGGGCGGCCGCGGCCGTTCCAAGGGGCAGTAGGCTCAATATGGCGGGAGCGCCGGTCGCCGTCGTCGATATCGGATCGAACTCCGTACGCCTTGTCATCTACGACCGGATGTGGCGCAGCCCTGCGACGCTCTTCAACGAAAAATCGCTGTGCGCGATCGGCCGGCACATGGTGTCGACCGGGATGCTCGACGACGAGGGCACCGAGTCTGCGCTGGCCGCGCTGAAGCGGTTTCGCGAGATCACCTCGGGGCTTGGCATTGCGCGCGTCGATGCGGTGGCGACGGCGGCCGTGCGCGACACGAAGAACGGCAACGAGTTCGTGGCGCGTGCGCGCGACGCGTTGGGTTCGCCGATTAAGATTTTGACGGGTGAAGAAGAAGCGCGGCTCGCGACCGAAGGCGTGCTCGCGGCCATTCCGGACGCCGATGGCGTCGTCGGCGACCTTGGCGGCGGCAGCTTGGAGTTGGCGTTCGTGTCCGGTGGCAGGCAGGCGGAGGGCCTGACACTGCCCTTCGGACCGCTTCGGCTCATGGACGCATCCGACGGCAAGATCGAGCGCGCACGCGCCATGGTGGATGAGGGTCTGGAGAAACTCCCGGGCCTCGACAAGCTGAAAGGCAAGGCGCTCTATGCCGTCGGCGGCGTTTGGCGCAACATCGCGCGCATTCACATGGAAGATCAGCAGCATCCGATCCGCGTGCTGCACCACTACGAAATTCCGCGCGACCGGGCGGTGAGCTTTACGCAGTTCGTTTCCGGCCTGTCGCGCAAATCGCTTGAGACGACGTCCGGCGCGACGCGGCGGCGTGCGGAGGCCATTCCCTACGGCGCGGTCGTGATGGAGCGACTTCTGAAAGCGGCGAAACTCGATCGCGTGGTGATCTCGGCATTCGGTCTGCGCGAGGGCGTGTTATTCGCGAAACTTGCAGCCGAGGAGCGGGCGAAGGATCCGTTACTCGCCGCCTGCGAAGAAATGGCAGTGCGGACGGGGCGCGAGGCCGCGCTTGGCCGTGCGCTCGACAAGTGGACGGCGCCGCTGTTTCCGGGTCTCGACAAGGGGCTCGACCGGTTGCGGCGGGCGGCGTGTTTCCTGGCGGACACCGGCTGGCGCGGCCATCCCGATCATCGTGCTGAGCAAGCGTTCACCGACGTATTGAACGCGCCCTTCATCGGTATCGATCATCCGGGGCGTGGCGTGTTGGCGCTTTCGATGTTCCACCGTTATGGCGGGAACGACGAGCGCGTCGTCAAGCGGCTGCAGCGGTTCGTGGGCGAGGAGGCGGCGCACACCGCGCGCACGATCGGGCTCGCGTTGCGTGCGGCCATGGTGATGGCGGGGCCTGCGCCGGACTTGCTGAGCGAAACGTCGGTGAAGCTCACGCCGAACGCGCTCGTCGTGAACATCCCAAAAGCGCATCAAGGGCTCGTCGCCGAGGCGATTACGAAGCGGCTGGACGGACTCGCCCACGCGCTCGATCGCACGACGCGGATCGAGCTGAAGTAATTATTTCTCGACGGCGACGACGGATGCTCTGCGGTCGCGGATCGTGAGCGCGATGCGGCCGTGTTTCAATTCTAGAGCTGCGTCACCGAAGATTTCGCGGCGCCAGCCTTGAAGGGCGGGAACGTAGGCATGATCGTCGGCTGCGATTTGATCGAGATCGCTGGATGAGGCGATCAGCTTTTGGGCGACGCCATGGGCTTCGCATTGGATTTTCAAAAGCACGCGCATCATGTCGCCCAAGACCGGCGGCACGGCTGGCGGCGGTCCGCGGTCCATGTCGGGGACGGCGGAAGCGGGGAGGGCGAGGCCGCCTTTGACGGCTTCGATTAGGCTGTTGGCCGCTCTAGAGTTCGCGAAGCCGCGGGGGATGCCGCGCAGCGCGTCGAGATCTTCCGTCGACTGGGGCGCTTGGGCCGCGATCTCGAACAGTGCTTCGTCCTTCATCACGCGGCTGCGCGGGACGTCGCGTTCTTGCGCCACGCGTTCGCGCCATGCGGCGATTTCCATCAGCACCGCCGTGAAGCGCCGGTTGCCGCCGCGCATCTTCAGTCTGCGCCAGGCTTCCTCGGGTTTCAGTTCGTAGGTTTCGGGTGCGCGCAGGACGCCGAGTTCTTCTTCTAACCAGTGCGAGCGGCCGGACTTGTCGAGTTGCTTCTTGAGCGACTCGTACACGCGGCAGAGATGCGTCACGTCGGAGAGCGCGTAGTGCAACTGCTTGTCGCTCAAAGGGCGGCGCGACCAATCGGTGAAGCGCGAAGACTTGTCGATCTGCGCGTGGGCGAGTTCGCGTACGAGCGTCTCGTACGCTGCGGAGTCGCCGAACCCGCAGACCATGGCCGCGACCTGGGTGTCGAACAGCGGGTTCGGAATCAGGTCGGCCTGGTGAAAGAAGATTTCGACGTCTTGGCGGGCGGCGTGAAAAACCTTGATGACCGACGGAGTCTTGAAGAGTTCGTGGAGTGGTTTGAGATCGATGCCGGGAGCGAGCGGATCCACGACGACGGCAAATCCGGGGATCGCAGCTTGCAGCAGACACAGCTTCGGCCAGTAGGTGGAGTCGCGCATAAACTCCGTGTCGATTGCGACATAGGGCGCCTCGACGAAGCGGGAACAAGCGGCCGCAAGCTCGTCGTTCGAGGTGATGACTGTGACCAAATCTCGTACCCTTGACAGGTGGCGCGGGGCGACCCCACAAGGGGCGCCCTTTAAGCCCTGTTTTGCCAGAAGATCAAGGAATTCCCATGCACCGCTATCGCACGCACACCTGCGGCGAATTGCGCGCCTCGCACGTCGGGGGCAGCGCTCGCGTCTCAGGCTGGGTCCACCGGCGGCGCGATCACGGCGGGCTCGTCTTCATCGATCTGCGCGACAACTACGGGCTGACGCAGTGCGTTGTGGAGCCCGATAGCCCCGCGTTCAAGGGTGTGGACGCGCTGCGTTCGGAGTTCGTGGTGACGTTTACGGGCCGCGTTGTGGCTAGGCCCGGCGATACCGTCAACAAGGACCTTTCGACCGGCGAAATCGAACTGCGCATCGACGAGGTCGAGGTGCAGGGTGCGGCCGGCGAGTTGCCGGTGCCGGTGTTCGGCGACCAGGAGTACCCGGAAGAACAGCGGCTGAAGTACCGGTTCCTCGATTTGCGGCGCGACCGCTTGCACAAGAACATCCTCCTGCGCTCGAACGTGATCACGAGTTTGCGCCGGCGGATGGTCGCGCAGGGTTTCACCGAATTTCAGACGCCGATCTTAACCGCTTCGTCGCCGGAAGGCGCGCGCGACTTCTTGGTGCCGTCGCGGCTGCATCCAGGCAAGTTCTATGCGCTGCCGCAGGCGCCGCAGCAGTTCAAGCAGCTGATCATGGTCGCGGGCTTCGACCGCTACTTCCAGATCGCGCCATGCTTTCGCGACGAAGATGCGCGCGCGGACCGGTCGCCTGGCGAGTTCTATCAGCTCGACTTGGAGATGAGCTTCGTCACGCAGGAAGACGTGTTCGCGGCGGTGGAGCCCGTGCTCGCCGGCGTGTTCCAGGAATTTGCAAACGGGCGTTCGATTAGCCCATCGCAGTTCGTGCGTATTCCCTACGCCGAGTCGATGCTGAAATACGGGTCCGACAAGCCTGATCTTCGCAATCCGATCGTGATCGCGGATGTGAGTGCTGAGTTCGCGGACGCGACCGTCGAGTTCAAGGCGTTCAAGGGCGTCATCGCGTCTGGTGGTGTCGTGCGCGCGATTCCGGCACCAGGCGCCGGCGCACAGCCGCGTTCGTTCTTCGACAAGCTGAACGATTGGGCGCGCACCGAGATGAAGGCGCCAGGGCTTGGCTACGTTACGTTCGAGGAAGAGGGCGGTAAGCTCTCTGGCAAGGGGCCGATCGCGAAGTTCATTCCCGAGCCCGTGCTCGCACGCATCGCGTCGAAAGCCGGCGTGAAGGCGGGCGACGCGGTGTTCTTCTCAGCCGGCAAGGCGGACGCTGCGGCGAAACTTGCGGGTGCCGCGCGCATTCGCATCGGCAACGAGCTTGGGCTCAAAGCCTCGCCCTATTACGACTTCCATTTCTGCTGGATCGTCGACTTTCCGATGTACGAGTGGAACGAGGAAGAAAAGAAGATCGACTTCTCGCACAACCCGTTCTCGATGCCGAACTTCGAGCACGAAGCGTTCTTGAAGCTCGACAAGGGCGACAGCAAGACGATCCTCGACATGAAGGCGTTCCAATACGACATCGTTTGCAATGGCATCGAGCTGTCGTCGGGCGCGATCCGGAACCATAAGCCCGAAATCATGATCAAGGCGTTCGACATTGCGGGCTATCCGCAAGAGACCGTCGAACAGAAGTTCGGCGGCATGCTGAACGCGTTCCGCTATGGCGCGCCGCCGCACGGTGGCACGGCGCCGGGCGTCGACCGCATCGTGATGCTGATCGCGGGTGAAGAGAACCTGCGCGAAGTCACGATGTTCCCGATGAACCAAAAGGCCGAAGACCTGATGATGGGCGCGCCGAGCGAACCGCTGCCGAAGCAGCTGCGCGAGGCGAACATCCGCGTGGTGATGCCGGAGGCGGCGAAGGGTTAGCGCCGCCCGCGGTGCGGGGACGCCTTTGCGCCGCGGCCTCGCAACGAGGTGAATGCGGCCGCAATGGCGCTGGACGGCGCCGCGCACTATGTTTCCGGCGATGGCTGCGAAAACGCAGAATTGGATCGTTAGGACGCCGGGGCCGGTGGAGCGCATCGAGGCTTGCTTTTCGGGGCGGGCGTTTGCGCCGCATCGGCATGATACCTACGCGATCGGCGTGACGCTTTCCGGTGTGCAGAGCTTTCGTTATCGCGGTTCGGCGCGGCATTCGTTGCCGGGGCAAATCCTGGTGCTACACCCCGACGAAGTACATGACGGCTATGCGGGCGACGATGGTTCTTTCCGATATCGGACCGCCTATCTTGCGCCGCGCGATTTTCAATACGTGCTGGGCGGGCGTCCGCTGCCCTTTGTTAAAGGCGGTATTTCCGACGACCCACGGCTGCAGGCGCCGGTGCGCGCGTTGCTGGACGATTGTGCAGGCGTCACTCCGCAGCTCGGCTGGGACGATGTCTTGTTCGATTTGGTGACTGCCCTTGAAGACGTGTGCGGCGGCTCGCGCCCGCTGGGGCGCACCAATCGGGAAGCTTCACAAATGGCGCGCGACTTCATCGACGCGCGGCTTGCCGATCCTCCAACGCTGGGCGAGCTCGAGGCTGCGACCGGGCAAGATCGTTGGCAGTTGTCGCGCGACTTTCGGGCGTTGTTCGGAACGAGCCCGTATCGGTATTTGGTGCTTCGGCGGCTGGACAGGGCGCGCGGGCTGATGCTCGGCGGGGCAAGCCCGGCGGATGCGGCTTACGCCTGCGGGTTTGCGGATCAAAGCCACTTTGGACGCCAGTTCAAGAAGGCGTTCGGGATGACGCCGCGAGCGTGGTCGACGTGCGTCGCGCACGATCGTTCTAGACCGGGAGCGGAACCGGCGGCCAACTGACGGCCATGATACCTACAGAGATCTTCGCAGAGTCGCCGCGGGGCTGGGTCCCGTGGGTTTGGCTCATCCCATTCCTTGGCATCGCTTTCGTTGTCGTGTCGGCCATCGGCATCGAGCAAGCACTTGAAGCGCAGGGCCTGCTCGGGCCGCAGGGCGATCCTATCGGCCGCAGAGGGTTCATCGTCTTTCTCCTACTGCCCTTTCTCGCGATGGGATTGGCGGTTGTCGCATGGGCGCTTTTGATCGAGCGGCGGTCCCTGGCCGCTATCGGGCTGACTGAGGCGGGCGCGGGGCCGAAATTCGCCTTTGGGCTGCTGGTTGGTGTGATGACTTCGGGCGCTGTCGTGGCCGGGATCTGGCACTTGGGCGGCTATGCGCTCGCCGGTTACGCACCGGCGTTCGCCGATGCCGACGCGATGGTCTACATCGCGGTGTTGCTCGTCTGCTTTGCGGCGCAGTCAAGCACAGAGGAGATTCTGTTTCGTGGGTGGATGCTGTCGGCCGTCGCGCGGCGGTGGAACGTGGCAGGCGGAATTGCCATCGTGTCCGCGGTCTTCGCTCTTTTGCATTTCCATCGCGGGCAGCCGCTGCTCGTGACGGCGAACACCGTTTTGTTTTCGGTGTTTGCATGCAGTTGGGCCCTGAAGAGCCGGCACATCTGGGGCGTGATGGGTTGGCATGCGGCTTGGAATTGGTTCATCGGCATCGGCTTCGAGATTCCGATCACGGGACTCGACCTTCAGGCGCCTGCTCTTGTCGCGAAGCTGGTGCCGCAGGGCGCCGACTATCTGACAGGCGGCGCCGACGGCCCGGAGGGAAGCGTTGTCTGCACGGCGTTCTTCGCCGTTGCCTCGGCGCTCCTGATGGCTCGAGGCAAGGCCGTCACGCCGCCGAAGGGCCTCGCCTAAGGCGTCTCGTCGATGGCGGCGCCGCTTTCCATTTGCCTCGGAGGACGGCGAGGACGACGCCGGCTGTGTCGTTGATTGCGTCGGCGAGTTCGGCGCGGATCGTGCCCTGATGTGCTCGATCAGGAAATGTAGCGGATCAGTGCTGGCGAGTAGCGCGAGCGGTTTGCGGCGAGATGCTGCTTCATCATCGGGCTCTTGTCCAAAGCGTCCCTGATGAAGCTTTCCAGAGGGCCACGGTTGTCACGGCCGAGGCTGGCAATCGTGACCGCAATCTGTTCGAGGTGGTTTAGGAAGAGCTCCGCGATCGTGATCACGCGGTCATAATCTGCATCGCTTGGCTCAATCGAGGCGCCCTCAAAAAAGAAGCGCCGCAAATGCGTATAGGCGACGAGGTGAGTGCGAAAGCTTGATGCTTGGTCGTACAACGCCGCATGCGCTGAGCTGCGGAGCGACAGCTCCACTTGACGGAGCTGCATGATGACGAGTGCCAGGCCGACGACCGTGACGGCGAGGCCGCCGAACGCGGCGTAAGTCTGCCACAGCGCTGGGTCGAACTCAGACATTGGACGTGCCCTCTACGGCGCCTCTTCCAGGGCCGCGACGCTTTCCCATTTGCCGTGGAGGACGGCGAGGACGACGCCGGCGGTGTCATTGATTGCGTCGGCGAGTTCGGCGCGGATCGTGCCTTCGCGGATCCGGTTCGTCCAAAGTTCGGGTTCGCCGTTCAATTGGCGGAACCAATACTGCAACGCTTTCGTCGCGTGTTCGTTGTCGGCTTTCGCGAAGTCCACGATCAGCGGCGCGCGCGCTTCGGCGTTGTTCGGATCTTGCGATGGCCAGGTGATGAGCAGCGGGCCGCTCAGCTGCGCGATGTCGGCTTTGTTGGCGATCGAGCGGGCGAGACTATAGTCGTACCAATCGATCAGGTCGTCGCAGCGGCGATTGCGGAATGCGTATTCAACCTGCCAGCGTTCGACGACAGTCGAGACCGGCCAATAGGTCATCAACACTTCGCTGCTGGCCTCGGCGTCGGGCGCCATGTAGTCGAGCGAGGCGAGCATCACCTGGCAGAACCGGCGCTGCACGTTGCGGTCATATTCGGTGACGGCGGCGCGCGGCATGAGTACGAAGCCGAACGCCTTTGTCGTGTCGATGCGGATCATGCCGCGCTGAAAGTAGCTCACCACTTTCTGAACACCGGCCGTGCCGCCGGCGGCGAAGCCTGTGATGAGGCGTCCGCCACCCGCAGGTGCCGACGAACTCGGCGCCATCGGTCCAGGTGGCGGCGCTGACGGCGCAAGAACAGGTTCGGGAAGCGTTGGGTGTGCGCAGCGCGGGTCCTGGTAGGGCGCGCCGGGGACGCACGCGTTCGGCGGCAACGTCGGCGACAGCACGGGGCGGTCGACCGGTTGGCTGGACGGTACAGCTTGTGCGAACGCAGGTGCGGCGACGGCAAGTGCAAGGATTGCGGTGGCGATGAAGCGGCGTGTTTTCATGGGGTCCCTCGCTCTCATGGGTGCGCGCGAGAATCAGTTGGCTTCAGGATGAGGGAGGGGATTGGGCGGCGCAATGCGTTCGCCCCAAGCCATTGACGGCACTCACAGTTGTGCCGCGGGCGTCACGCCACAACTTTCATTCTTGCGGCTCGCAATTTCGTGCAGAGCCGGAACGGGCGATTTGCGCGGTTAACGGATCGTGAACGCTTTCGTGGCGAACATTGCCGTTGGGCCGTAGAGTTACGGCTTGAGCGAGGGTGTGATGCTCAGAGTAGTTATGCCGGCGTTGGTTTTGGCGGTGTTGGCGCAAGCGGTTCTTGCGGGGGCGGCAGGCGTGCAAGTGCGCATGGGTACGTCCGAGACAATTGCGTCCGCGTGCCGGACGGCCTCAGGGTTTCAGTCCGCGCGGTTCTGGCAAAAGGAACTCGGCGGCGACACGCACGACGACGATATCTATGTGCGGGAAGTTTTGGCCGACGCACGTGCACCATCCGACGTTCGCTCCGCGGTCGCGCGGTTCAAGGCAGAACTACAGGACCGTCAACTCGCCGACATGATCGACAAGCGGCGCATGGAGTTTGTCCCGGGCCGGTTGCCACTCAGTGGGTGCGCGACGCTTGCCGCTTTCGATGCGGACGGTACGCCCGGCTTTGACGTGCCCGCGCTGCGCTAAAAGCGCCCGCAATTCGACGGAACCGCTGGGCGGTGCTATATGCGCCTCGACA
>JANLXP010000706.1:0-2069 GCA_031365165.1 Alphaproteobacteria bacterium | reverse complement strand
TGGTCGTCGATCAGCGCCTGCATGCGCGTCGTCACGCCGTAGAACGGTTCGTTGTGGGCGGGCAGGATCAGCGTGTCGTCGGGGATCAGCTTTTTCAGCATCGCGCAGCTGTCGAGCCATTCCTGCAGCGGGTTCGCCTCTGGCTCCGTCGGGAAGACGCTCACGTTCGACGAGATGCGCGGCAGGATTTGGTCGCCGGAGATCATCAGCTTTTGCTCCGGACACCAGAGGCACGCGTGCTCCGGTGCGTGGCCGCGGCCGACGACGATGCGCCACGTGTTTTTGCCGATGACGATTTCCTGGCCGTCGACCAGGCGATGGTACATCTGCGGCAGGCTGTGAATGCCCAGGCCGAAGCCGCCGAAGCGGCGCTTGTATTCGTCGATCATCGCGTCAGGAAAACCGGCGGCCTTGTAGAACAGCACGCCGTCTTCGGGTGCGGGTTGGCCGGTGTCCATCACGAGCGTGCGGCAGAGCAGGTAATCCGTGCGCGACATGTGGAGAGGCGCGTTGAATTTCTTCGCGAACCAACCGGCGAGGCCAACGTGATCGGGATGGAGGTGGGTCACGATCACGCGCGTAGGCGTTGCGTTCTTCGCCGCCAGCACCTGGCGCCAGATGTCTTTCGCGGCGCTGGACGCGATGCCGGTGTCGACGACCGTCCAGCCCTCGCCGTCTTCGAGCAGCCAGACGTTGATGTGGTTCAGTTGAAACGGCAGCGGCTGACGCACCCAGTGGATGCCTGGCGCAACCTCGATCGTCTGGCCGGGTTCGGGCTTGGCGTCGAACGGATACTTGAGGCCGTCGCGTTCGCGCATCGGCGCTTCCGTTCCGTCCATGGTCATCGTCATATGCGAACTCGATTCTTGCAGTGCGTGGTTGGCGGCCAGGCTATGCTGCACTGCGAAATAGAGCAAATCGGTTGGCCTAACCCCTGGGTTTCCTAGCGCAACCCGCGGGCCGCGTGCTTTGGTCAACGAACAGAAACGAGGAGTGGGACATGGGTTGGATTGGACGGATCGGCATCGGGCTTTTGATCATCGCGGCGGTGCTGGCGGGCGCCTATTGGTATTACGTCGCCGATGGCGCGGTGCCTTCGACCGCCACGTATCAGACCGACATCGCGGGGTGGCGTGCGCTGGTTGCGGCCGACACCGCGGCGCTGCCCACAGAGATCCGCGTCGAGTATGTGGGGCGCGATACGATCCCGTTGGCCGCGATGCAGGCGGGCGCGCCGTTCGAGCAGTACAAGCGCGTGCGCGCGGCGTTTCAGGTGAACGGGCCGACCGGCAGCGTCATCATCGACACCACCATGGACAAGACGATCGCCGAAAAGGCGCAGCAAGGGCCGGCCGCGGCGTTCGACGATGCGTCCTATGGGCGCGTGATTGCGGCGATGGGAAATGCTTTGCGGGTGGTGGTCACGCACGAGCATGCGGACCACATCGGCGGGGTCTCGAAGTTTCCGGTGCCGGAGCGGTTGGCGGAACGGCTGACGCTGACGACGAAGCAGTATGAGGGCTTGAAGAAGCTCGCGCCGGATGAGGCGACGGCGCTGGCAAAGGCCGACATTCGCGCGCTCGACAAGGCGGAGCGGGTTGCGCCTGGCGTGGTGATGATCCCTGCCCCCGGCCACACGCCCGGCAGCGTGATGTTCTTCGTGAAGCTCGCCGACGGGCATGAGGTGTTGTTCATCGGCGATATCGCGTGGGTGCTTTCGAATGTCACCGACCTCGCCACACGGCCGCGCTTTGTGCAGACGTTCTATATCAGCGAAGACCGTGCTGCCGTTGCCGATCAGATCCGCGCGCTGCATGAGCTTGCGGTGAAGGAGCCGGCGCTGACGATTATTCCTGCGCACGACGCACCGGTGATCGAAGGGCTGGTCACGTCCGGATTGCTCAAGACCGAATTCGCAGTCGAAGCGCCGTAACGGGGACACGCATGGGCAAAGGACGGCTTGAGGCGTTCAGCGACGGCGTGATCGCGGTCATCATCACGATCATGGTACTGGAGTTAAAAGTTCCGCACGATGCCGACCCGAAAGCGCTCGCGCCGCTCATCCCGGT
>JANLXP010000250.1:0-5217 GCA_031365165.1 Alphaproteobacteria bacterium | reverse complement strand
TCGACGAATAGCATGAAACGTTTGTGATGGCCTGCATTGTCGTCGAGCCAACGCACGGCCGACGCCATTGTACGCGGACCTGGGAAATCGGCTTCATCGCGGAACCAGCCGCGCGAATTGTCGTAGGGCATGTGTCTGCGGCCGAACAGCGGCGCGCCCGCCCAGCTTGGGTCGGGCCGCGTCTTCCACGGATCGCCTTCGTGACCGCGCTGATAATCCCAAGCGGTGAAGTCGACGTGATAGTTCTCGCCGCCGGTCTCAAACAGATGGGGGTGATCGGAGATCAGTTGCGTCACCACGCCGGCGCGGCGTAGCGGATACGTGATGGCGTCTTCCCAGATTTCGACCGAACCCCAGGCGCGCCACAAGAAGTCCCACGTGCCGCACAAAATATCGTGACGCGCGGGCATGCAGGGAAGCGAGCCTACGTGGTGCTTGGTGAACTTGAGCGAGCGTGCCGCCAAGCGGTCGATGTTGGGCGTCGCGAACTCCTTGCCGCCATACGCGCCCACCATGTGGCGGTTCAGGCTGTCGAGCAGCAGGATAATGACGTTGTCTGGTTTGCTCATCGCGACCATCGTGCGCGATCAGGCGGTGTGCTTGCAAGGCGCCCAAAAAAAAGAGCGGCGCGGGCTTCACGCGCACGCCGCTTGAAGTGGCTGTATTCGATTGCCGTTGTTTAGGAGATCAGCTTCAACCTGTCGGCCGAGATGCGTCCGTCGCGGCCGGGCGCTACTTCAAAACTCACCTTCTGGCCTTCGGCCAGATCCGTGATGCCCGAACGCTGCAGCGCGGTCACGTGGACGAACACGTCCTTGCCGCCGCCATCGGGCGCGATAAAGCCGAAACCCTTCGAGGTGTTGAAAAATTTGACAACGCCAATCGTCATTGCTCAGTCCATTTCCTTCATAGGTACACGGCCGCGCCGCGGACTACCCGCGGGCGTACCAAACGCGCGTGACTTATCGAGGTCGAGGGTTGGGCGGGACGCAAACCCAAGAGTCCGGTCGGACATTCGGAAAACTGCGGCACGTCGGATGCACTCGTCTTTAGGCAAAGCCAGTCGCAAGCCGAAAGATGGCGAAGCGCTTGGGGGCGCGCAAGCCAAAATGAGCGGTTGTGTGACTGTATTTTTGTGGGGTTGACAGCCAAAAACTTTGTGTTCTCGCACAGCCATTTGCTTGCGCTCGTTTTCGTCTGTGTGCTGACGAAATCGTGAGCGCGCGCCACCCATTGTCAGGCTTCTGCGGCGGCCGTAAGCTTTAACCGTGATCGGTGGGGGCGCTCTCGTGAAACTCGGTTGGACAATTCTTATTGCACTCGTCTTGGCGCTCGCGCCGGCGGTTCGCGCGGCTGAGCACATGGCGCTCGACCTGGGCGACGGTTACGCGTTTGAGCTTCTGGCGGCGGGCGACACACCGGCTCGCATCGGCAATCCGAAAGTGATCTTCGTGCAGGTCGCGTATGACGCGGCCAAGAGCGAGAGCGACAAGTCGAAGACACTTGAAGCCGCCGACCGGCTGTTTGAGTCCGTGCTGATGGAAGCGGCTGAGAAGGGCTACTACATGCGCGCCACAGTGCAACTGCGCAAAACCTCCGGCACGGGTTTCGACACGATCGTCTATGTGCGTGGCGAGAACGATGTCTGGTTGCGCCAAGCGGGCACAGAGCCGTGGATGAAGGCGCAAGATCCAAAAACGTGGACGCCGCCGCCGATGCAGGAAGTTTTGGTGCAGGGGTTCGGGCCGTTTCGCGTCGAAGCGGCTCTTGAGATTCCGGCTCCCGAGGGGTTTCGCAAGGCGGCCGAGATCGACTTCGTGACGGCGACGTCGATGATCGACATTCAGCGCAAGTATCAAGAGACCAAAGCGTTGTGGGCGCGGGTGGATCGTGAGCAGTTGCGCAAGGACGGGTTCGATCTGGTGTTGATCGGGAATTTCTCGGTTCCCCAGCGCGGGCGGTTTCACGCACGCAAAGGCTTCTTCGTGCGCATTCCGCGCGAAGCGAATGGACCGTGGCCGGAGCTGCCGGCGTCAGCGCCCGACAACCGCGACCTTTTGATTTCCAAGAACGAGGTCCCAATCGACCAACTTGCCAGCCTGATCCGCAGCAATTTTGCGGCGGGGCTGGGGCGCACCGTTCCGGAAGCGGACCCAACGCTGGCCGTGGTCGCGACGGAGGCCGTGCCGGTCAGCACGGAGACTGCCTATTCCAAGGTTGTTCCGGCTGCGCGGATACGGCCGAACGCGACGGCGATCAAGATTCAATAGCGCGCGTTCGCTGCGCGGACTAAAGAGAAGGCTAACGCAAAGGAGCCTTCTCATGGATCTGCAACTCAAAGGAAAACGCGCCATCGTTCTCGGCGGCACGCGCGGTATCGGTCGTGCGATCGCCGAAACGCTGGCCAGCGAAGGCGCCGATGTCGGCGTCTGTGCGCGCAACCCGGAACAAGTGGAAGAAGCGGTTTCGGCGCTGTCGAAGAAGGGCATTCGCGCCACGGGCGCCGCGGTGGACATCGCGAAGGCGGCCGAGCTCAAGACGTGGGTCGAAGACGTGGCCAAGACGTTTGGCGGGTTGGACATCCTGGTGTCGAACGCCAGCGCGTTGACGATGGGTGCGCACAGCGAAGCGTGGGAGTCGCTGCTCAAGATCGACATCCTGGGTGCGATGAATTCGTTCGAAGCGGCGCGGCCGCATCTTGAGAAGTCGGCGGCCGAACGCGGGGATGCCGCCTTCGTGATGATCTCGTCCGTGTCGGCGGCGGAAGCGCAGAACGGCAACGCGTACGGCGCGATCAAGGCGGCGCTCATCCACTATGCGAAGGGGCTCGCGCGGGAACACGCCAAGCGGAAGATTCGCGTGAACGTCGTGTCGCCGGGAACCATCTATTTCAAGGGCGGCGTTTGGAACATGATCGAGCAGAACATGCCCGACCGCTATAACGCGACGATGAAGGCGAACCCGACGGGCCGCATGGGCACGCCTCAGGAGATCGCCAATGCCGCGGTATTCCTGGCGAGCCCCATGTCGACATTCACGACCGGTGCGAATTTGATTGTCGACGGCGGTATCACGCAAAGGGTGAATTTCTGATAGTCTGGAGCGGCTTGGGGCTTTGCGCGTTGACACTATGTCGAGAGGAGGTCTCATGAATTCGTTCAAGTTTATTGGTCTTGCGAGTGTCGCGCTGATCGGTTGCGCCGCAGCGCGGGCAGACAATGTGCAGCCGTTGCCGGCGGATCAGCCGGTCGTGGTCAACGGGCTCGATCTCGTGTGCACGGGCGTCGGCGAGGATGCACGCAACGATCCGCGCTGGACGGCCTATCCAGTCAGGATCGAGTTCGCGAACGCCGACGCGCAGTATCTGAGCGACGTCGTGCTGTCGGTTGCGAAAGCGGATGGCACGATGATGTTCGAGGTCACGTGCGATAGCCCGTGGATCTTGGCCAATCTTGAGCCTGGCAAGTACGTGCTTCACGCGATGTATGAGTCGTTTTCCAAGACCGAAAAATTCACGGCGCCGAAGTCGGGGCAAGCGCGCTTTGTCGTGCGCTTCCCGGAGGTGCCGGGCGACCAACCGAACTAGCGACCCTTAGATTCGGCTCTGCGCTTGCAGGAAGGCGTTCAGTCGACGGCTCTTCTTATGCGGCCTCATACCTTTCGATCCGTACGAGCGCTGCGCGCGCGCCGATCGCGGCCTTCGAGGTGTCGTGCGCCGCTTGCATATTCGTCCACAGTTCGGGGCCTGTGCCGAGCACCCGTCCAAGCCGAAGCGCCGTGTCGGCAGTGATGGTCTGCTGACCGCGAACGATACGCTCGATCCGCTGCCGGCCGCGGAGCCCCATAAGCTTCGCCAAAGCGCCGGCAGTCAGACCCAACGGCGCCATATACAACGCTGCAAGTACTTCACCCGGGTGGGGGAGGGGTGCTTCAAAGCGCGTCCAATCGATCCCGCCGCCGGGTTTTATGGCCTTCTTACTCATTCGCCTCCTCCATCACTCAGTGCGGGTCGCCAAACCAAACGTCGCCGACTTCCAACGGCGGATCCCGGACGACAACAAAGCGCAGCCGGTACTGCTGATTCACCCTCATCTGCCAAATCGCTTTGGCGCCCTTAAGCTGCTTCAGGTCTGCTCCTGGAGATGCGAGCACAACCAGCGTCGGCGCTCCATGCAACGCAAGCAGGCGCAGCCTTGCCTGCTTTGCGACTTGTGGGCCGACGCTCTTGACGCGCCTCCCATAAAACAAGCCTTCCGTTTCGTCGTCCGCAAAGCTCAGAATAGCCATCACTATTTGTATCGCGAGACGGTACAAATGTCAAGTGGTTGTACCGTATTGTGGTACAGCCAGCTGAGGAAGGCCGCATGGCTGGCTAGCGACCCTTGAAGTCGGCTTTGCGTTTTTGCAGGAAGGCGGTGACGCCTTCGGTGAAGTCTTCGGCGCGTCCGGCTTGTTTTTGGGCTTGGCGTTCGGCGTCGAGTTGTTCTTCGTAGGTGTGGTGCTCGCTTTGCCAGTAGAGCTGGCGAATGAGGCCGAGCGCGACCGTGGGGCCGTGCGCCAGTTCCTCGGCGAGCGCCATCGCTTGGGGCATGAGATCGGCGTCGTCGTAGACGCGATTGATCAGGCCCCAGTCGAGCGCCTTGTCCGCGCTCAGCTTTTCGCCGAGCAGCGACAGTTCTTTCGCTCGCGCGCTGCCGACGAGGCGCGGTAGCAACCAGGTCGAACCGCCGTCAGGCACGAGGCCAATGCGGCGGAAGGCTTGCAGGAAGTAGGCGGACTTTGCCGCCAAGATCATGTCGCCCATCAACGCGAAGCTCATGCCGACGCCGGCGGCCGCGCCGTTCACCGCCGTGACGAGCGGAACCTTCAGATTGCGTAGGCGGCGCAGGAACGGGTGATACATCGTCTCAAGCGCGGCACCCGCGTCGCGTTCTTCAGGCTTGAACGCGCCTGACGAGGGGCCGCCGCTCAAGTTTGCGCCGGCGCAGAAGCCGCGGCCGGTGCCGGTGAAGACGAGCGCGCGGATACCCGTGTCGGGGCGCTCGATATACGTCATCGCGGCGATGAGGCCGTTCAGCATTTCGGAGCTGACCGCGTTCATCACTTCGGGATGGTTTAGCGTCAACACACCGACGCGCCCTTGCACGTCGACTTTTACGCGTTCGAAATCCATGGGGTTTCTCCGTCTATTTGCCTTTGAATTGGGCGTCGCGCTTG
>JANLXP010000703.1:0-6320 GCA_031365165.1 Alphaproteobacteria bacterium | reverse complement strand
CGCATGTCATAACCGCGCCCGGTGTGGACCAGAAGCGCGGAGCCTTCGACGGCGTCGAATTTTTCGATCGTCCAGCCGTCGGGAACGACATAGGACAAGCCTTCCTGTGTGCGCAGGCGGCTCCCCGGTGCGATCGTCGTGATGAAACCCATGTCGGTGCGCTCACCCTCCAACTGCACTTGCTTTGAAGCGCAACGTCCGGGGCTACCTCATGGTTTTCGTCAATTCCACCAATTGGTCGAACGCGGCACCCATCCGTTGTGGAAGCCCATGTCGGCATGCGCCTTCGCGCTGGGTGCGTCGGCATGGATCGCCGTCGCTGTGTAACGCGTACCCTTGCCGGCAGGTTCGATGGAAATGACGGCACTGAAGAGGAACGGGTGAGTTGTGGTTTGCGGCCGCCAGCCTGGACCAAGCGCGCCGGTCCACACGAAGCGGTGGCCGGGAACGACCTCAAGCACGCACCCGGTGCCGCCGCCCACTTCGCCGTTCGGCCCTTCCATACGCGTGCGAAAGATACCGCCGGGCCGCAAGTCGATCTCGCATTCCGTCGTACGCCACGGTTTTGGTGTGAACCACTTCATCAGGTGATCGGGTTCGGTCCAGCATTCCCACACCAACGCGGGCGGGACATCGACAGTGCGCTCCAACACGAGGTCGAGCTTGGGATCAAGCGAAGGACGAGGGTCATGTGCGCTTCTTCTTGAGGTTGAGAAGGTAATCGTCGAGTTGGTCGAGGCGCTGCTCCCAAAGGCTGCGCTGGTTGGTGAGCCAACTTTCTGCGAGCTGCATCCGTTTGGGCGAGAGTTCAAACGTGCGAATCCGGCCTTGCTTGCGCGAGCGCACGAGCCCTGAGTCTTCAAGCAGCCCCATGTGCTGCATGAACGAGGGTAGGGACATATCGAACGGCGCCGCAAGTTCGCTGACGGATGCAGACCCACGCGCAAGCTTTTCCAGTACGCGCCGCCGCGTGGGATCCGAAAGCGCGCGGAAGACACTGTCGATCGGCTCAAGGCTTGTGGCTGTCATGTCGAAACAGTAGCCGCTCAATACTTAGGTCAATACCTAAGTATTGAGGAAAGCGCGCGATTGACTTTTCCGCTATTTTGTTCTATTTTTGTTCCTTCCCGATTGAGCCCTAGTTGGACACCGCGATCGCGGCTGCGACTTGAACCTGTGAAGACGAAAAAATTGCTCCGGCCGACGAGGCTCGCGGGCGCCTTACGCGCGTCATGATGGCCACAGAGACCCAGCCCGGCAGACGGATCGCAAACGCATTTCAAACGGATTCCAAACGGATAATTCCGCGGAAATCAGCCGTGCAAACGCATCAAACGGATTCGATTTTCGCCTCTCGAAATGGCAGGCAAGAACCTTGCTGTGGGCGAGCGGCGCGGGTACGATGCACGCCGGGGTAGAATTGGGGAATGACGATGCTGTTTCGTTTCATCGCGCTGGTGCTGATCGTGCTTGGGCTCATGCTCCTGGGCGCCGACGTCGTCACGCTGCTTGAGCACGGGACTGAGCCGCACATGCGCTCGCTGGGCGAAGTTTGGGGCCTGTTCACGGCGACGGGCGTCGCAAGCTTCCAAGCATGGATCGCGAGCATCGCGCCGGCACCGGTATCGGACGGCTTCGCAAGTCTGCTGGCCTGGCCCGCATTCGCCGTCTTCGGCGTCACGGGCGTCCTGCTCGCGGTGCTGTTCCGCGAGCGCGACGAACTCGGCGAAGCCTACTAAATCTCAGACGTTCAGTTCCGCTCGCGTACGCGTATCGAGCCGCCCGGTCTGCGGCAAATCTTCGTCGCCCTGAAACGCCCAGAGTGCCGCGCGCAAAGCCTGATCGTAGATGCCGTTCAAAATGCCCTTGTAGTAGCCGAGCCGCGTTAGCTTCTTCTGCGCGTCGAGCACGGCGCTGTTGGCAAGCGTCTCCGGTTGCTCGACCGGCTTCGGCTTCACGGGCGTCGTCGTGGTCGTCGCAGGCTTCGCCGGTGTCGTCGTAGGAGTGGTGGTCGAAACGCCGCCGTTCGTCGTCGCCGAGACGACGGTCTTCACCTTCCTGAGCCAGTCCAACCGGTCGGAAAGCCCGTTCGTGCCGCCGTTGATCTTCTGCGTCACACCCGTGAAGTCGCCAGCATCGCACGCCGGGTTGATCTTCTTCCACGTCCAGAACGCGCACGCGATCTTGATCGCGTTCTCGGGCTTCGCCGCGAGCTCTGGATTCGCTTCGAGATCGAGGCCCGCAATGTCGCCGACCTTCTTATAGGTCTCGCGTCCGGTCAGCTGAATGTATCCGCGCCCGCGATAGCGGTACCCGTCGCCCGGGTCGTCGTTGCCCATCCGCCCGCCATAGACGAAGTTCGCGAGCTTCTCGGGATTGAACGCGTATTTCTTCGCGACCTCCAACGTCGGAAACCGGCTCGGCCAAATCTCCGTCAACCGGTCCGCCGAGTAGTTCAAATTCTCTTCCTTATGCGTGAGCCCGTTGGACTCATGGCCCAGCTGCGCCAGGAAGTACTGCAGCCGCGTGGCCATCTCGAGGATGCCGGCACTCCGCAGCGCCTCGATCCCGGACGCCAAGAACGCATCCAGATCCACATCCGGCGCCTTCGGAAAAATCGCCCGCAACGAAGCTTTGGTGAGCATGGCCCCTCCTCACGAATCACTCGACGACGCAAGTCTAGCGCGGCTTGAAATTCAGCACGGCGCGGAGTGAATCTTCGGTGCAACACTGCGGGTTACGTAAGCGCGCAGAAATCCAAGTACCGCAAGTCTCGCGTGCAATCGAAGCCCGCGCGGACGAGAATGCGAACGGCGCGAAACCGGGTGCTTGAATGGAAGCCGTTCTGGCGATTCTTGCGTTGATCTCGGCGTGGATCGTCTACGGCCACGTCTCGCGCCTTCGCGAAGATGTCGAAACGCTGCGCAAAAACCTCGCGCACCTGCAGAATCAAGTCGGCAGAGGCGAACACCCGCCCGAACAACCGCGTCCCGTCGCCGAAGCACCAAAGGCCACCGCCGCGCCACCAGAGCCCGTGCGCGAAGCACCCAAGCCACGCCTCGGACCAACCCCACCGACCAAAGTGGTCGAACCGCCGAAGCCGTCACCTGCACCGAAAGCGGAGCCGATCGCGGCCCGCACAGCGGCGCCACCGCCGAAGCCGCCCGCGCCACCAAAACCGAAGATCGCCTGGGAACAACAAATCGGAGCACGATTGCCCGTCTGGATCGGCGGCATCGCGCTCGCACTCTCCGGCATCTTCCTCGTGAAGTACTCGATCGACACCGGCCTCTTGAACCCGGCCGTCCGCTGCGTCCTCGCCGGCATCCTCGGCGTCGCCATGTTGGTCGCGGCGCAAGCGATGCTCATCTACCGCGTCGCGAACGGCGAGCGCATCGCACAGGCCCTTTCGGGCGCAGGCGTCGCAGTGCTCTACGGCACGCTGTTCGCAGCCTCGACTGTCTACGGCTTCATCTCGCCCACGATGGCGTTCATCGGCATGGCGGCCAACACAGCGCTCGCGGTCGTACTCGCGCTCCGTCAAGGCCCGCCGATCGCGATGCTTGGCATGGTCGGCGGCTTCGTGACGCCGGCGCTCATCGGGTCCACCGAACCGAACGCGCCGGTGCT
Source organism: Alphaproteobacteria bacterium (assembly GCA_031365165.1). Taxonomy (GTDB): domain Bacteria; phylum Pseudomonadota; class Alphaproteobacteria; order Micropepsales; family Micropepsaceae; genus SZUA-430. The sequence goes on along the minus strand of JANLXP010000703.1, from coordinate 2,690 downwards.
GTTCACCTACCTGATCGCGCTCACCGTCGGCCTCTTCACAGTCGCGCGCCGCCAGCAATGGTGGTGGATCACTTGGCCGACAATCGGCGCCGCGTTCGTCTGGGTGCTGATCTGGCTCGCGGGCCCCAAAGTGCCGGGCGACAGCATGTGGCTCGGCATCTTCCTGATGATGCTGATGGGCTCCACATTCGTGTTCGTGAACCCAGCCGCCAAACCCGGCGAAGGCCCCCCACAATCGTGGCTGGGTCTCATGCTCACAGCAGGCGCGGCCACGCTGCTCATGGGCGTCATCGTTCAGCGCAGCGATTTCGGCCTCATCGAGTGGGGCCTCTACGTCGCCCTGACCGGAGGCACGATCGCACTCGCTGCGCGCGACCAAGCGAACTATCGCTTCCTGCCGTGGCTCTCGCTCGCCGTCAGCCTCGTCCTGCTGCGCCTCTGGCCACCAGCGATCACCGAATACTTCGCAGGCCTGATTGTCCTCTTCGCCGCGATGTTCACCGTCGGCGGCATCACGTTCATGTGGCGCGCGCGCGATCCGGTGGAATGGGCGCGCCTCGCCTGCGTCAGCGCCTTCGCGTTCTACGGCCTCGCATTCTTGCGGCTGCAGGATGTGATCGCGGCCGCCCGCATCATGGCCCCGCATTCGCTGCTCGCCCAAATGCCGATCTGGGGCACACTCGCCACGTTCGTCGCGATAGTGGTCACCCTCGTCACCGGTCGCGCCGTTCAGCGCTTCGGCACAAGCACGCCGCAAGCCCAATCGCTGCTGGGCTATCTCTCGTTGAGCGCCATCGCGTTCATGGGCCTCGGCCTCGTCATCGAGTTGGATCCCGACTACCTGCCCGTCGCTGTCGCAGGCCTGATGCTCGCCGTCGCCTGGGTCGAGCCGCGCACGCAGATCAACGTCCTGCGCCCGGCAACGACGGTGCTCGCCACGCTGTTCGCCGTCGCGTTGCTGCCGCAAGCGGTGCCAATCCTCCAATACGCCGTCGCGACAACGCTGGGGCAGGGGATCACCGTCCCAACACCGGCGCTCGTGCTCGCACCGATTTTCCATCTGGGTATTCCAGCTGCCTTGTTCCTCGCCGCAAGCTTCGAACTCCGCCGCCGCGCCGACGACACCGTCTCGCAAGGCTACGAAGTCGTCGCCGCATTGCTCGCAGGCGTGATGGGCTACTTCCTCATCCGCCAATTCCAAACGCCGGCCGCCGAAATCCTAACCGCACTCGGCAACCCGTTCGACGGCGCAGTGATCTCGCGTGCGATCATCGTCTACGGCATCGCGCTCGTCGCCGTCAGCGGATACTTCAAACGCTCGGCACTTGGCGTAAGCGGCATCGTGGCCGCGGGCTTCGGCCTCGCCCGCGTGATCCACTTAGACATCCAGCCGCTGCAACTCGCAAGCGTCTGGCTGCCGATGGCGCTGGGCGAAGTCAGCCAGACGATCGTGACGCTGCCCATCGCAGTCTCGCCGCTGTTCTACCTCGGCATCCCCGCGATCCTGCTGCTAGGCCTCCGCCTGATGCTCGGCCGCCGCGACGACGTGATCGCCCGCTTACTCGAATACATCCCCGTCGCCCTCGCAGGCCTCATGGGCTACTTCTTGATCCGCCACGCATTCAACCCGCTGGAAGAGGTGCTCTCGGGCGCGGGTTCGCGCTTCGAAGGCGGCATCATCAGCCAAGCCCAGCTTGCCTACGCGATCGCGCTCGTCCTCGCAGCGCAATTCTTCAAGCGAAACACGCTCGCCAACGCGGCCATCGTGGCAGCAGGCATCGCCATCTTCCGCATCGTCGCTTTCGACGTCCAACTCGCCACGTTCCTCTATGGCGTTGGCCGCTTGACCGCGGGCTTGCCCGTCGATGGCGTGACCGCGATCCCGATCTCGACGGCCCCGATCTTCCACCTGGGTCTCCCCGCGATCCTGATTGGCCTCTTGAGCTTCACGCTGCGCAGCGTTCGCGACCGCGTCGCCGAAATCCTTGAATACGTCGCCGTCGTGTTCGTCGCCCTCATGGGCTACTACCTGATCCGCCAAGCTTTCAACGGTCCGAACGAAGCGTTCGCAGCGGTCGGTACCTACCTCGAACGCGGCGTCATCACGAACGCATTGCTGATCTTCGGCGTGGCGCTCTACGTCCTCGGCCGCACAGTGAACCGGCAGTCGCTGTTCGCCTGCGGCGTCGGCGCAGCGCTGTTTGCGGTTTTCCGCTTAGCCTACTTCGACTACCTGACGTCCTCGCCGCTCGTGGTCGACCACAACGTCGGGACCTGGCCGGTCATGAACGCGTTGCTGCTCGCCTACGGCCTGCCGGTCGTGTGGCTCGCGCTTCTGACCAAGGCGCTGCAAGACCGCAACCGCGCGGAGTTCATCCCAACCGTTGAAGGCGCGGCCCTCATCTCGCTGTTCGCGTGGGTGTCGCTCAGTGTGCGCCACTACTTCCAAGGACCGATCCTCTCCCTCGATGGCGTCACCAGCAACGAGGTCTATGCCTATTCCGCCGCGTGGCTTGTTCTCGGCGTGGCCTTACTCATCGCTGGCACGGCGTGGAAGGACAAGATCATCCGCTTCGCGTCGCTCGCCTTGATGGTGCTGACTGTCGGCAAAGTCTTCCTCTACGACGCGCGCGAACTCGAAGGCCTGCTCCGCGTCGCCTCGTTCTTCGGTTTGGGCTTGAGCCTCTTGG
>JANLXP010000662.1:0-4660 GCA_031365165.1 Alphaproteobacteria bacterium | reverse complement strand
GTCCAGCTGTTGCGCCGGGATGCTGGCCAGCTCGTTGCGGCAGGATCAGAACGAGCGCCAGGATGAAGATCGCGAGCACGAGGGAGGCGAAGGGGCGGCTCATTGCGAGGCCGCCGTGGTCGAGGGGTTTGTCTAGGACGTCGCCGACCGTAGCGCCGAGGGGGCGCGTGAGAATGAACGCTGCCCAAAACAGAAGCACCCGCGAAACGTTCGTCCAATAATACGCGGCGGCGATGACGGCGAGGGCCGCACCGAACACCAACGCTGCGTCCACGTAGCCGAGGCCGGTGTCGTCAGCCATCCAGTCGCCGAGCGCGGTGCCGAGCGTTTGCGAGAACGTGATCGTGGCCCAGTAGAACATCTCGACCCTGGGTGTGCTGACGGTGTCGACGGATACGGTTCCTTCCGAGCGGTACCAGAGGGCCAGAACTGCAAGCACGCAAGCGAGCAGCAACGCTGAGCCGCCCGCGTAGCCGATCCCTATGGAACGGGTCGCGAAATCGGCCAGCGTCGTGCCGGCGGTGGTCGAGGCGATGATCGTCAGCCAATAGAGCAGGGGGTGAAATTTCTTGGCGACGATCTGCAGCGCGACCAGCACCATGAGTACGCTGGCGAAGATGGCGGTGCCGATCAGATAGCCGTTCGCATTCGCGTCGTCCGTCGTCTCGCCGAGCCACGTCATCGTGACGGTGTCGCCGCCGGTCTCGCCCAGCGTGGTCGCCAGGATTTTGATGATCCAGAACGCAAGTGTAACCGCCGGAACTTTGCTCATGACGGCGTCGGTGAGCGTAGAAGATTGCTGCATTACTGATCTCTCTGACTCGTGCGCGCCAGCACCGGTTCGATGCTGACGCTCTTGTTCAAGAGAGCGCCAGTTTAGCTTACGGATCAATCTCCGAAATCTTCGAGCCTTCGATGGCGAGGCCGGCCATGAGACCTGTTTGGTCGAAGGTGAAGGCGTAGACGTCGTCGTTCAGCGTTGTGGTCGTCAGGTTTTTGGCGACGCCTTTGTCGACGATGACGATGGTGGGGCCGACGCCGAGTTCCCAGCCGTCGGACTTGTCGAGATATTCGAGGGCGCGGTCGTTCATCAGGAAGAGCGCGTAGCCGTAGCTTTGGATGCCGGCTTGCAGACCCCAAGAGCCGGAGAGCGAGTTGTAATACTGCTTCTGCTGGTCGGGGTAGAACAGCACGCCTTCGCCGAACGAGCCGCCGAAGATGAAGCCTGCTCTCACGATGCTCGGGAAGACCAGGATCGCTTTCGCTTGGCTGGCGATTGTCTCGGCGAACGGTTCGCTGCGGTAGAGTTTTTGCAGCGCGTGTTCGCTCTCGTAGGTCAGATTCACGCGGGAGCCTTCGGCGGCGGCCGGGATCGCGAGGGCGATGGCGGCTGCGGCCGCGAAGACAATGCTACGCACGGACATGAGGCTTGCTCCTTCGAGAGTTGGCGTTTGCTGTAGTCGCCATCTGCGGGCGCGCCAATCGCGAAGTCGTTCAAGCAGAGTGTGGGCTTGGGATAAACGCCAGATTTGGCGAGTCCGTGGCGGCGCTCGCGTAGAACGGGCGGTCGTGGTGCCTGAACCACCAAGCACACCAAGCCGCTCGTGCCGCATTTTCATTGCCGGTGAGTTGAAAACGTCAGATTTGTTTCCCGCTAAGGCGCAAAGCCGCAAAGAAGTAAGAGTGACTGCTTACGGCGCGAAGCGCCGATTAGACTCTGAATAGCGCCTGCGGCGCCGGGTTTCCTTTTCTTTGCGGCTTTGCGCCTTAGCGGGAAACAAATCTGACTTCGCGCGCAGCTAAGCTACCAGAACTTCCACCATGGTTTTTTCTTCGCGGTGCCGGCTTGCTGTTTTTTTGCGGGCTGTGCTTTGGCTTTTTGGCCAGGCTTCGTTTTGGCGGCCAGTTTCGCCGCGGGTTTGGGGGTTTCCGCTTTTGTCGGTACGGCGAATTTTTCGGGGAGGTAGCCGACGATGGCGGCGGTGCCGTTGAGTTCGGGGAACTGTACCTTCGAGAGGTCTTTGCCCATTTCGGTGTCGACGTGGGCGAGGAGGTTGCGCCATTGCTTTACGTCGTCGCCGTCGAGCGTCGAGATCAGTTGGCGCAAGCTGCGTTCCGAACCCGGTGAGGCGAACATGTCGAGGTCGCTGACTACCAGCTGCACGTAGGGCATCGGCGAGGAGCGAACGGCCTTTTCCAAACCGCCGAGTTGTTCTTGCAAATACGGCGGCAGGATCTTCGATAGTTTTGCGCGGCGCTTTTGCAACATGTCGATCGCCGCGTCTTTCTTGCGCATCAGCGTCGGGCAGCGCGTGATCGTTTCCGGGTCGTAGGTATGGGACTCGGGTGGTTCCTCGACCAGTTGCACGTCGCGCGCCTCGAACATGGCGAGCCAGCCGAGCGGAATCCAATCGCTGGCGTGCGCGATTTCGTTCACACCGTCGGGGCTCGCGAACAGGGGTCGTTTGTCGGGACGGGCTATCAGGAAAGAGTGACTGGTCATGTTACGTATACCTCGCGACTCAACTGCGCACCATTGCCGCATGCGATTTGCAGTTGTGCAATCGGAACAGCGCGTCTTTCTCAATGTCGATTGATGTGCGCAACGTGGCGGATGGCTGGCGCAATCGTATATTTCGGGGACAGTTTCGATAAACGTTTGAACGGCGTTCAACGACGCGATGCGCGCGCCGGCGCCGCGCGCCCAAGCCTTTGCTTTGACGGCTGAAAGTCGAAGAACGAGAGACCTCTTGCGCTTTCGGAAAGAGATATTATATTGATATCATAATGATCGCAAGAGGGAGTGCCATGGCTTCTCAAGCCTTGAAGCAGACGACGGAACGCACCGCGCAGACAACCAGCGGCGGGCTCATGCTGCTCGCCACACTAGTCGTGACGGGGTTGCTGATTTGGACATTCGTGGCCGGGATTATCGCGGCCAAAGTGCAGCACGACGCCTGGCCGCTGGTCATACCCGGGCTGCTGTTCGTGGTGCTGTTGATTTTGTCGACGGGTTTCTACTCGCTACAGCCGAACGAGGCGGCGGCGGTGACGCTGTTCGGCAGCTACAAGGGCACGGATCGGACGCCCGGTTTGCGCTGGGTGTTGCCGTGGTTCGCGCGCAAGAAGATTTCGGTCCGGGTGCGCAACGTCACCGGTGAAAAGCTGAAGGTGAATGACCGGCGCGGCAATCCGATCGAGATCGCGGCCGTGGTCGTATGGCGGGTCAACGACACGGCGAGTGCGCTGTTCGATGTGGACGACTATCAGCGGTTCATCGACATCCAGATCGAAACGGCGCTGCGCGAAATTGCCTCGCACTTTGCGTACGACAACGGGGAGCACGACGAGCCGACGCTGCGCGCGGCCTCGGACCAGGTGTCGGCGCTGTTGCAGGAGAAGCTGCAAGAGCGCGTCTCGATCGCGGGTCTTGCCATTGACGGGGCGAAGCTTTCGCACTTGGCTTATGCACCCGAAATCGCGAGCGCGATGTTGCGCCGGCAGCAGGCAGAAGCTGTCCTCGCCGCCCGGCAGACAATCGTGAAAGGCGCGGTCTTGATGGTGGAGCAGGCGCTCACCCAACTCTCCGAACGCGATGTGGTGAAGCTCGACGACGAGCGGCGCGCGCAGATGGTGTCGAACTTGCTGGTGGTGTTGTGCTCCGACACGCAAACCCAGCCGGTCGTCAACACAGGCACGTTCTACCAGTAACATGCCGCCGGAACGCAAAGCCTTCGCCCTTAGGCTGGATCCCGCGCTCTTCAACGCCGTCGCGCGTTTGGCGGGCGCGGATCTGCGTAGTGTGAACGCTGAGATCGAGTTTCTGCTGCGCGAAGCGTTGAAGGCGCGCGGGGTTAAGGTCGAACCGGTCAAGGACGACGATCAGGATCGTTAACGCGTTGACTTTGTTTGGGCATTTGCATGCTGCATTTGCTTGCATCGTCGCGGCCGAGCGATCAGATTTCGCGCGCAAGTGATAAGGGCCGTCCATGCGGACCAGCATCCAAGATTTGTTGAAGTTGAAGCCGGATGGCCGGCGCGTCGCAATGGTGACGGCGTACGACTATGCCTCCGCCAAGCTTGCGGAGCGGGCAGGGTTTCAGCTGCTGCTCGTGGGCGACTCGCTCGGCATGGTCATGCACGGGCACGACACGACGATCCCTGTCACCTTGGACGATATGGTGCGCCACGCCGCCGCCGTTGTGCGCGGGACGGAGCGGGCGTTGGTTGTCGGCGATCTGCCGTTCCTCACGTATTCCGGCATCGATGACGCGATCAACGCTGCGGGGCGGATGATGCGCGAGGCAGGCGTCCAGGCGGTGAAGGTCGAGGGCGGCGGTCCGGTCGTGAAAGTCGTGCGGCGGCTGGTCGAGCTGGGCATTCCGGTGATGGGACATCTGGGCTACACGCCGCAGGCTACGCATCAGATCGGTATCCGCGTGCAGGGTAAGGACGCGCCGGGTGCGCGCAGCATCACGGCGGACGCGTTGGCGCTGCAGTCGGCGGGCGCTTTTGGCATCGTGCTGGAGCTTGTGCCGATCGAGTTGGCGGAAGCGATTACGAAGCGGCTTTCGATCCCAACGATCGGCATCGGGGCTGGCGTCGGCTGCGACGGGCAAGTGCAGGTTTGGCACGACATATTGGGCTTGTTCGAAAAGTC
>JANLXP010000589.1:0-1219 GCA_031365165.1 Alphaproteobacteria bacterium | reverse complement strand
CAAAATCTTCGTGAACGTTGCGGGCTTCCTCGAGCCGGACGGTCTCTACTTCGGCGACGCGTCAGGTGGCGCGTTCACAAGGGAGAAGTCCCTGCCGCCACGCTTCGACGCATCGGGCATGCAGGTTGATCAGTTCGAAGCAACCTCGAAAGACGGCACGAAAGTCCCGTACTTCGTCGTGCACAAAAAGGGCATCAAGCACGACGGCACCAACCCGACGCTGCTCTACGCCTACGGCGGCTTCCAAGTGTCGATGACGCCAAGCTACTCCGGTACCGTTGGCAAGCTCTGGGTCGAACGCGGCGGCGTCTACGTGCTCGCGAACATTCGCGGCGGCGGCGAGTTCGGCCCAGCCTGGCACCAAGCGGGTCTCAAGACGAAGCGCCAAGTCATCTACGACGACTTCGCCGCCGTCGCCGAAGACCTGATCGCGCGCAAGATCACAACCTCGCGCCGCCTCGGCATCGAGGGCGGTTCGAACGGCGGCTTGCTGATGGGCGTCGAACTCACGCAGCGCCCGGAGCTCTGGAACGCCGTCGTCGTCCAGGTCCCGCTGCTCGACATGCTGCGCTACGACAAGCTGCTCGCGGGCGCCTCGTGGGTCGGCGAATATGGTGATCCCGCGGACGCAACCGAAGGTGCGTTCCTGCGCAAGATCTCGCCCTACCAAAATCTGAAGCAGGGCACGAAGTACCCCGAACCGTTCTTCGTCACCTCGACGAAAGACGACCGCGTCCATCCCGGTCACGCCCGCAAGATGGCGGCGAAGATGGAAGCGATGGGCTTGCCCTTCCTCTACTACGAGAACATCGATGGCGGCCACGCTGCGGCCTCGAACCAACGCGAACGTGCGAAACGCATTGCGCTGGAGTTCACCCGCACAGCCGAGAGTGCCGAAGCGGCACTGCACAGTGCGCTGGAAGATCTCAGGCGCATTCTCCCCGGTGCCAGGCTGACCGAAGCGGGCCCCGATTACGTTGGACTGACCGACGTGGCCGACATGCTGGGGATGAGCCGGCAAAACCTGCGCAAGCTGATGCTGAATCACCCGACCAGCTTCCCGCCGCCGGTTCACGAAGGCAGCGCGTCGGTCTGGCGACTGGCGGACCTATTGGGCTGGTTTGCAGACCGCGGCCATGCGCTGGACGCGGCCCTGGCCGAGACTGCCGGCGCAGCCCGGCAAGTCAACCTGGCGAAAGACGCCGCGCAAGGTAGACCG
>JANLXP010000569.1:0-7698 GCA_031365165.1 Alphaproteobacteria bacterium | reverse complement strand
GCGATAGGTAAGTCGCAAGCCGCCGCCGTTGAATGACCGGAACGCCGAAGCTCTTGACCGGAACGCCGGAGCGAACGCGCACGGTCAAACTGTGATGGCGAGCACACTCAGTCCGCCAAGAACGCACGCATCTCGGCAACGAAGTGCGGCCGCGTGGGCTGGTAATCGAGCGCTAAGGTCTCACGCCGAAGCGTGGAGCGCGATTTCCGCCGCCATCCAGAGCATCGCAACGACCTGAATGTTGAAGAACGAGAAGCGGACGAAGACGGCGGTGTTGGTCTCGACGAAGGCCATGTGAATCACCGTTTGGCAAATACGCGCACCCATGAACACGAGCGCGAGCGCGTCCATCGTCGCACTCGTTGCCTGCGCCGCGAACGCCGCCATCACGATCGCGCCGTACACCGGCAGGTTCTCGACACAGTTGGCGTGTGCTCTCACCGCGCGGCGATAGGGCGTGCTGCCGTGCGCCGTGTCGCCCGGAAAATCCGTGAGCTGCGCACGGCCGGTCAGAATCAGCGACCAACGGCTGATACCGACGCCGATCATCAAAACGAGAAGCGTCCAGCTGGCAAAGGCCAGCAATACCCAAAGCGGCGTCGTCATCGTCGTTCCTCGGTTTCGTCGGGCATGGGATAGGGAAAGCTGCGCGGCCGGAATATGGCCGGAATGCCGAACCTCTTGACCGGAACGCCGGTCGAGGGTGAGTTCCCCCCATGGACGCACTCTCTGACATGCTCAGGGTCGTAGGCTTGACCGGCGGCATCTTCCTCGACGCCCGGTTCACCGCGCCGTGGTGCGTCGCGGGGCAGGTCGGGCCGGAAAGCTGCGCGCCCTACATGACGCCGCCCGATCAGATCGTTTGCTTCCATTTCGTCGTCGAAGGGAAATGCTTCATCGAGACGAGCGAGGGGGTGAGTGAGGTCGAGGAGGGCGAAGCGGTTCTCCTTCCCCGCAATCAACTTCACCGATTGGGCAGCGACCTCAAGGTCAAGCCGATTTCGGCCGCCGACATCATGCTGCCACCCGAAGGCGTCGGCGTTCCGCGCATCGTGCATGGCGGCGGTGGCGAGGCTTGCACAATGGTCTGCGGCTTTCTCGGCGGCGACGCGCATCTCCAACCGCTGCTCGCCACGCTACCCCCGCTTCTGAAACTGAGGGTTCGCGACACGCCGGGCGGCGAATGGGTCGCGCAATCGTTCCGTTATGGCGCGCAGCAACTCGCGAACGGCAATCCCGGCGCCGCAACCGTCATGTCCAAGATGTCGGAGCTACTCTTCGTCGAGGCCGTCCGCCGCTACCTGAACACGATGCCGGAAGCACACACCGGTTTCCTCGCGGGCCTGCGCGATCCGGCCGTCGGCAAGGCGCTCGCCCTCATGCACACGCAAATCGCGCGCGCGTGGACCGCGGAAGAACTCGCCGACGCCGTCAATCTCTCGCGCTCCGCCTTTGCCGATCGCTTCACGACGCTGATGGGCCAGCCGCCGATGCGCTATCTCACCGGCTGGCGCATTCAGGTGGCGGGCCACAAGCTTCGCGAAGGGCGCCAAACCATCGCCCAAATCGCTTTCGACATCGGTTACGAGTCCGAAGCGGCGTTCACACGCGCCTTCAAGCGTGAAATGGGTGTCCCACCGGCCACGTGGCGCAAAGATCGGCTAAAATCGGCTGCCAGCGCCTAACCGGCCGAAACAAGACCATTCTTCCCCCTTCTGCACGCGGCGGGACTCGCGTATTCTCCCCTCGGTTGCGCTTTGAGGGAAGCGGTCGTGAACAGAGTATGGGTCTTGATCGCGGCCGTCGCGTTAGCGGCGGCGCCGGGGGCAATGGCGGGCGGAACCTGCGCGGGAGACGCGTGTTCGGCCATCGCGCCGGGTGCCGACGGCTGCACGTTCAAGAACGCAGGCGACAAAGCCATTCAGCTCACAACCGTGGCCGACCAATCGTCGACGATGATGACGGTCTTGGCGCCGGGCGAGACCATCAAGCAGGACAAAGGCCTCTGCGAAAAATTCACCCGTGGCGAAGCACACTATGATGCACGGTTCGCGACCTTGCGCGCGATGCCCGACAGCCCCGACTTCACGCTGAAGACGGCAGCCGCCAAGACGCCACCCAAACCGAAGCCGGCCCCCGTCGTGGTCGCGACTGCAGAAGCCACTCCAGCAGCAACACCCACCGCTGCTCCGGTGGTTGCTGCAGGTCCGGCGCTCCCGCGCGCTAAGCCCGCGCCGCCGCCGATCTATCCGCCGCTGCCCCGCGTGAAGCCCGCAGCGCCCGCGGTTGTCGCCGCAGCACCGGAACCCGCAACAGCCGTTGCACCTGTGGCAGCCGTCGCGCCGACGGCCGCAGTCTCACCCGCAGCGCCAATCGCCGAATGCGGCGAGGCTTGCGCGACGATCCTGTTCAAGGTCGTCGACAACTGCTTGTGGGTCGTGAACATGCATCCGCGCGCCGTCGCCTTCCAAGTGGAAGCGGGCGGCCAGCGCATGACGATGAACCTCGAAGCGGCCGACGGCGACAAGGCCGACGCGCACGCCGCGGCGGTCGCAAAGGCGAGCACGGCGAGAGACGAGGCCGCGATTCATATGCGCCTTCACGACCCATTTCAGTCGTCGGGATCCGGCATCCCGATCTTCCGCGCGCGCCTCGGCAACGCCAGCACGTGCGTGAAGCAACGCAACGACGTCACGAAATTCTCGGCCCGGTTTTTGAACTGAAGCCTCAGTGCGCGAGATAGAGCGCGGAATTTCCATAGTCGAGGATCACCCGCCGCGTCGCCATCAGATCGGCGCCCATGAAAACCGTCGGCGTATCGTCGAGCCCGATCTGCTCGAACACATGCATGTGCGCAATCAGCACGCGCCGGTCCGACCATGACGCGGGGCCGAGCGTGAGTCGCCGAAAATTCAACGACTCGGCAGCACCCCGCTGCTGCACCGCGTCCACCACCTTGCTCGTGATGTTGCGCACAATGATCTTCTGCCCGCGTTGAGCCTGCTGCGCGAGTGAGACGTTGGCCACGGTTAGGGTAGCGCCGGAGTCATAAGCGAACGACGTCGAGACGTTATCGACGCGTCCCTTGACGATGATGAAGTTCGAGCTGTCCACCGTGCCGGCGACGCGCTCGAATCCCGACGGGTGAACGACGGTGCCGCCCGGATAAAGCGTCAACGTCTTACGGCCTGGATCGAGGTCGACGGTAAAGTTCGACAGAAAATCGGCGCCCAAGATGCCGACCGCGCCCAGCGATGCCGGAAGGTCCATCACCACGGTATCCACCTGCTCGACGATCACGCCCGCGGTTGCAATCTCCTTCACCAGGTGAAACTGCGAACGCACCGTGCCCGCGGCCGTGACCACGGAAAGCGTGTCGCCGCCGTTCGACGGAATCCGCAGCCGCTCGCGCAGGTATGGCGTAAGGACGGTGTGGCTGGTGGCCGTATCAACGAGAAACGGGAACAAGCCGTACCCGTTGATCGCGACCATCACCCCGGGCCGTCCGTTTGCGAGCCGGATCAGTGGTTGCGAGCCGTAGGCATGCGGTTCCGCAACCGCTGCCGCGCTCAGCGCACGCAACAAGAAAATGCAGGCCAGCAGGTAAAGTGGTCGGAACGATCGCAAACGCGCGCCTCGGGAAGCCGGTTCGCAGAGCATAGCACGGGCAGACGCAGCGAATGCGGCGCTGTCACGGGCCTGTGATCGATCCGTCAGAAACGGATGGTGGGGCAGCACAAACGGGCGGCGCTTCTTTAGGGACGTACGATCTTCACGACGCGCGCTTCGATGAAGGCGTCGCGCGCCAGCGAAACGGTGGAACCTAAGCTCGCATCATGATTGGCGTCGGCGAGCGCCAGACCGAAGTCCATTGCGGTCGAAAGCGACCGCCGCGCGCGAAGCCTTGATTGCGCCGCGGTCAACCGGTGCTCGAGCAGCCGGAACGCACGCGCGATCTTCTTCAGCTCCGGATAGTCCTCGCCGAGTTCGCGGGTTTCCCGGTCGCAGATGTAAGACGTCGCCGTATAGAGCGTGGCTTTGGTGGGGGAGGGGGCAGCAGGCGCAGAGGACATGCGGGATCGCCTCTTCAGCAAGCGCAATAATATAAGTGAAAGTCATTTAAGCGTCAAGCAGAAAGTGCGATAATATAAGTAGAATATGACGTGTGAGATGTAACGAGCCGCGCGCGTCGGCTTGCGAATATCAGTCCCCCTGAAATTATCCCTTGACTTTTTCGGCGTTTTCGGCGATATTCGGCGTCAATTCTCCCTACTGGTGGAAATCTGCCCGGGCGCGAAAGCGGCCCGGGCTTTTTGTTTTGGAGCGAAAGCCCATGACCGGCGAAACCACGCGTCTGCGCAAAGCCCTGTCCGCACAAATCGTCGCCGCGGTCGCCGCCGACTTCGAGCGCGAAGGGGCCGAGGCCGTCAAACGCCTCCGCGAGAAGGACCCCTCCGCCTATCTCCGCGCGGTCATCGCCGTGACCGCCGACGCGCCGCCGCCTGAAGAAACCTGGGACCAAATCACCGATGAGCAACTCAAAGCTGCCATGGCCTTCGTTCGAGACGCTCTCGGCGCTCGAGAAAACGCTGACCGCGGAGCAGGAGCGCCGGCTGAATGCGAACAAACTCGCCCGCTATCGCCCGTATCCGAAGCAGAAGCTGTTTCATGACCTAAGCCAAGGCGCGAGCGAACGCTTGCTGCGCGCTGGCAACCAACAGGGCAAGACGCACGCGGGAGCCATGGAAATGGCGATCCATCTCACCGGCCGCTATCCCGATTGGTGGCAGGGCCGCCGCTTCGGCCACATGATCGACGCTTGGGCCGCCTGCGACACCGGCGAGACGACGCGCGACAACCCGCAGCGCGCGCTCTTGGGTCCCGTCGCGCATTGGGGCACCGGCGCGATCCCGGCCGATGCGTTGGGCGAAGTGAAGCGCGGCCGCGGCGTCGCCGACCTCGTCGATACCGTACTCGTGCGCCACGTGACAGGCGGCTTCTCGCGTCTCGGCTTCAAGCGCTACGACCAAGGCCGCGAGTCCTGGCAGGGTACCGCGAAGCACGTCATCTGGTGCGACGAGGAACCGCCCGCCGACGTCTACGGTGAAGCGCTCGCCCGCCTCGTCGCGACCCGCGGCATCATCTACACGACCTTCACGCCGCTCAAAGGCTTGAGCGAAGTGGTCGCTCGGCTGATGCGCGGCGGCGACGGCATCGCCGACGTCAACATGACGATCGAGGACGCCGAACACATCGCGCCCGAAGAACGCGCCCGCATCGTCGCAGCGTTTCCCGAACACGAACGCGACGCCCGCGCGCACGGCGTTCCGATCTTGGGCTCGGGCCGCGTTTTCCCGATCGCCGAAAGCGAAATCCGCGTCGATGCGTTCGAAATCCCGCCGCACTGGGCGCTGATCGCCGCGATGGACTTCGGCTGGGACCACCCGTTCGCCGCCGTCAAACTCGCCTGGGACCGCGATGCCGACTGCGTCTACGTGACGAACGCTTATCGCGTGCGCGAACAAACGCCGGCCGTCCACGCCGCAGCGCTCAGACCCTGGGGTAGCCTGAAATGGGCTTGGCCGCACGACGGTCTGCAGCACGACAAAGGTTCCGGCGACACGTTGGCGGCGCAGTATCGCGCGCAGGGTCTGAACATGCTCCGCGCGCATGCAACGCACAGCGACGGCGGTTTCGGCCTCGAGGCCGGCATCATGGCGATGCTCGACCGTATGAAGACCGGCCGCCTAAAAGTCTTCGCGCATTTGAGCGAGTGGTTCGAAGAACTCCGCCTCTACCACCGCAAAGACGGCCTCATCGTCAAAGAACGTGACGACCTCCTCTCGGCCACCCGCATCGCCCTGATGATGCTCCGCGCCGCCGCCAGCCCCGAAGACATCAGCACCGCTCCCACGACCGCCGACGGTGACTACGACCCGTTGCGCTGAGAATCCGGTCGATGACGTGCCGCGCCGGATCGCCTAGAGTGCCGCGCAGAGGGACAAGAACATGCTGCGCTGGCTGGTCGGAATCACAATCGTGTTGCTACTCGCGAGTGCGGGGGCGTTGATCGCGGCGCCGCCGATCGTCGAAGCGCAAATGAACAAGGTCGAGCCGCACGCACCTTACAAGGTGAGCGCGGAGGCCAAGGCGCTGCACGCCAGGCTCAATCTGGCCGACCTGCATTCGGACACGCTGCTCTGGAACCGCGACGTGCTGGCCCGCGGCACGACGGGCCACGTGGACGTGCCGCGCCTGCGCGAAGGCCGCTTCGCGCTGCAGGTGTTCTCCGCCGTCACGAAATCGCCGTCGGGTCAGAACTACAACAAGACGAAGGGCGATAGCGACCAAATCGCGTTGCTCGTGAAGGTGCAGCTCTGGCCGCTCAAAACCTGGAACAGCCTTCTCGAGCGCGCGCTCTATCAAGCCGAGAAGCTGAACGCCGCCGCCAAGCACGATCCGAACGCGTTGATCGTGGTGCGCACGCGCGCCGACCTGCAACAATTGCTAGCGCGTCGCGCCAAGGGCGAGACGGTCGTCGGCGGCCTGCTCGCCATCGAAGGAGCGCACGCGCTCGAAGGGGATCTCGCGAACCTCCAGAAACTGAAAGACGCAGGCTACCGCATGATCGGCCTGACGCATTTCTTCGTCAACGACCTGGGCGGCTCGCTCCACGGTGTGAGCAAAGGCGGGTTGACACCGTTCGGTGTCCAAGCCGTCCGCGCGATCGAGGAGGCGGGTCTCATTGTCGACGTCGCGCATGCGTCCGAAAAGGTCGTGGACGATGTCCTGCAGATCGCGACCAAGCCGATCGTCGTCTCCCACACCGGCGTGCGCGGCGCCTGCAACTCGCCCCGCAATTTGAGCGACGCCCACATGCGCGCCATCGCCGCGAAAGGTGGCCTCATTGGCATCGGCTATTGGGACGGCGCGGTCTGCGACACCACCCCGGCCGGCGTCGTGAAGTCGCTACGCTACGCGATCGATCTCATCGGCGTCGACCACGTCGCGCTGGGCTCGGACTACGACGGCACCACGACGGTGCGCTTCGACGCATCCGAGTCGGTAGCCCTGATCGACGCCATGCTGAAGGCAGAGTTCACCGAAGAAGAAATCCGCAAGGTTGCGGGCGAAAACACCCTCCGCTTCTTGGGCGCGGCGCTGCAGTAGATCGGGGACAAATCGGAATAGGGACGAGCAATGAACCGAGTTTCATGTGCGGCCACTGCGTTGCTGGTACTTTCCGCTTGTACATCGGACAAGCCCTTGGCGACCGATACTGTTCGAGACGATGCCTCGGCAATCGCGATCGCAAGCAAGGCATGTGGTAACGAGGCCGGCCCAGGCGGCAGTTGGAGCACGAAACTGAAAGGCGGCTTTTGGGAAGTCAAATGGGCGCAGCCTCGTCCACCGGGATACTGCGATTCCGTAAGCACCACCGTGAGAGCGTCAGATGGCGAAGTCTCCGACTGCCAGATTTGCCTCACAGTAGAATAGAGCGGTCAAACCACAACACGGCCAGTGGGCCCAGCCGTTTGCTGCTATAGTCGCCGTGCATGACGATCGCACGAGCCCTCGCGACTTCGTTGCTTCTTCTGGCGTTCACCGCGCCATGGGCAGCCGCGCGCGATGTGCAAATCGTCGTCGCGCAAACGAAGCTCGCGGCCGGCGGTTCGGCGCTCGACGCCTTGCGCGCGA
>JANLXP010000536.1:0-2400 GCA_031365165.1 Alphaproteobacteria bacterium | reverse complement strand
GGCAGCACGCCACGGCGCTGATAGCGGTCGAAGATGATCAGGTTGAAGTCGTTCAGCTTTTCGTCGAACAGCTCGCGCGTCGGGAATGCGATGAGCGAGAGTTCGTCGACCGGCGTTCCGTCCTGCTTTTCCGGCGGGCGCAGAATGGTGAAGTGAACGAGCGAGACCGACGGGTCGGCCTTCAAGAGATTGCGCAGCGTGCGTTCGCCCGCGTGCGGTTCGCCCGAGACGAGCAAGACGCGGAGCTGATCGCGGATGCCCGTGGTGACGACAGCCGCGCGGTTGTTCAGAAGCGTGAGCTCCTTCGGCCCGGCGCCCGCTTGGATTTCGATGACGTTTTCGCCGCCGTGCGGGAGTGTGAGTTCGAGCGACTTCGCTTCGCCGGTCTTGGCCGTCTCGTTCAGAACGACTTTGCCGTCGATGCGGACCTCGAGGTCGGCCACGGCTTGGCCGGTGGTGCCGAAGTCGTCGACACGTACGGTGAACGTCAGCGGTTCGCCAACGATGCCGTAGCGCGGCGCTTGCTCGATCGTGAGCTTGCGGTCGCGTTCGCCGGGCTCGCCTGTCAGAAGCGTATGGACCGGGTAGGCAAGCTTAGCGGCGGCGCCGGTGGGTACGTCGTGGATCTGTCCGTCGGTAACGAGGATTGCGCCCGCTATGCGATCGGGCGGCACGTCCGCGAAGGCGTCGGCGAGCGGCCCGAACAGTGAGGTGCCGCCATCCTGCACGGAGCGGTCTTCGGTGACGGTGATGACGCGAACGTCGAGATCTTTGTATTGCGCAAGCTTCGCGCGCAGCTTCGTCACCGTGTCGTCGACGGTTTTTGCGCGGTCGCCGATCGCTTGGCTTTGCGTCTGGTCGGCCACGATGACTGCGACGTCGGGAAGCCCCTTGCGCTCTTCCTCGACGATTGCGGGGTTGGCGAGCACCAGAAGTGCTGCAGCCATCGCGGCCGCACGCCACCAGGCGCCGGGCGCGCGCAGCAGCAGGCTTGCGCCCACAAGCGCGGCGCAGGCGACCGTCAAGATCAGAATCATGACGAGCGGCAGATGCGGTACGAAAACGATGTCGAGGGCCATCTATTGACCCAGACGCTCAAGGATCGCGGGCACGTGGACTTGGTCGGTCTTGTAGTTACCGGTCAGCGAATACATCACGAGGTTCACGCCGAAGCGCAGCGCCATTTCGCGCTGGTGGTCGCCGCCCGGAACGACGGCCGCGATCGGCCGACCGCTGTCGTCTTGCGCCCAGGCTGCTGCCCAATCGGCGCCGCCCACGATGATCGGCGAGACGCCGTCGGACGCGGTTGTCGAAGGCGCGCCGTCGCCGGCGGCCTGTTGTGCCTCGACCCACACGCGGCCCGACGCCCACCGGCCGGGGTATTCGTGCAGAAGGTAGAACGCGCGGGTGAGCACGTGTTCTTGTCCCAGCGGCTGAAGCGGCGGGATGTCGAGGCCTGCGAGCAGGCGGCGCAACGTCAGCGAGCCGTTCGCGGTGTGACCGGTTCCAGTCGGAAGCGCAGTGTCTTGATCGCGCGTATCGAACAGGATCGTGCCGCCGTTGCGCATGAAGGCGTCGACCTTGGCGAGCGCGTTTGCGGAGAGTTGCGACTGCGCCGACGAGACCGGCCAATAGATGAGCGGGAAGAACGCGAGTTCGTCCTGCTCGATGTCGATCGCCATCGGCTCGCCCGGTTCGGCCGCTGTGCGCTCTTTTAAGATGCGCGTTAGGCCTTTGAGCCCCGCGCGGCTCATTGCGTCGACTTCAGGGTCGCCGGTCAGCACGAAGGCGAGGCGGTAGGTGTTCGACGCTTTGAGGTCGAAGTCGTCGTTCGCCTTCGCATCGTGGACGTAGGCGCCTGCGAACGCGAGGGCGACAATCACAGCGGCGGCTTGGCGCAGCGGTAGGCGCGGCGTCGCTACCAGCCCGCGCAGGATCAAACCTGCCACGAGGTCGAGGAGCGCCAATGCAATCGCGACCGCCATCAGGACGTATTTAAGCTCAACCGCCTGCCGGAGGCCAAATGTGGTGACATCGACGCCAGCCGGCAGCGTAGGAAGCGGCTTTAAGGCCGCGTTGGGCCTGAACAAATTGAACGCACGGCGCACGCCGCCCTCGCCATAGAATCCGGGCGGATGGCGCGGTCCGGCCGCCGCTTTTTCGAAATCGGGGCCGCGCATCGGCAGAGCTGCAGCAGCGGGTTGGCCGAGGCGGCCGAAGCCGTCCAGCGTCTCGGCGGGGGCTAGCGGGCCACCCGCTGCGGTCAGACTCGGATCGTCCGCGGCGACGCCCGACGAGAGTGCGATCGTGCGGCGGAGCATTTCGACGAAGAGGCCGGAGATCGGCAACGATGACCACGACGTGTTCGCGGTGACGTGGAACAAGATCACCCAGCCTTTG
>JANLXP010000513.1:0-1195 GCA_031365165.1 Alphaproteobacteria bacterium | reverse complement strand
GCAGTCCGACATGACGATCGGCGGCGGCGTTGAATCGATGAGCCGCGTCGGCATGGGCGCTTCGGGCGGCGCGTGGGCGACGGACCCTTCGGTTGCGATCAAGACCTACTTCACGCCGCAGGGCATCGGCGCCGATCTGATCGCGACGTTGGATGGGTTTTCACGCGACGACGTCGATGCGTACTCGGTCGAAAGCCAGAAGCGCGCGGCAAATGCGTGGAAGAACGGCTACTTCAAGAAGTCGGTGACGCCGGTAAAGGACATCAACGGTCTCACCATCCTCGACCGCGACGAACACATGCGGCCGGACACGTCGATGCAGTCGTTGGCGTCGCTGCAGCCGTCGTTCGCGATGCCGGGCGAGTTTGCGTTCGACGCGGTGGCGCTGCAGCGCTACCCCGAGGTCGAGCAGATCAACCATGTGCATCACGCGGGCAATTCGTCGGGTATCGTCGACGGTGCGGCTGCGGTCTTGATGGGCACGAAGGAAGCGGGGCGGAGCCAAGGCTTGACGCCGCGCGCGCGTATCCGCGCGTTTGCGTCGATCGGGTCGGAGCCTTGCATCATGCTCACGGGCCCCGCGCTTGTGACGCAGAAGGTGTTGCAGCGCGCCGGCATGACGGCGAAGGACATCGATCTCTTCGAACTCAACGAGGCGTTCGCGTCGGTCGTGATGCGGTTCATGAAGGTGCTCGACGTTCCGCACGAGAAAATAAACGTGAACGGTGGCGCGATCGCGATGGGGCATCCCTTGGGTGCAACAGGTGCGATGATTTTGGGCACGGTGCTCGACGAGCTTGAGCGGCGGAACCTGACGACGGCGCTCGTGACGCTGTGCGTCGGCGCCGGCATGGGCACGGCCACGATCATCGAACGCGTCTAAGGAGAAGAACAATGGAACTCAATGTTTTTAAGTGGAATCAGGATGCAGACGGGATCGTGACGCTCACGTGGGATGACCCGGAGCGTTCGATGAACGTGCTGTAGAACAAGGCGTTGGCCGATATCGGCGCTGCGATCGTGAAGATCGCGGGCGATGCGACGATCAAGGGCGCGGTCATCACGTCGGGTAAAGCGAACGGTTTTTGTGCCGGTGCGGCACTCGACGAGATGGAGGGTGCGGCTTCGGGTGCGGGTCAGCCGAAGAGCGAAGAGGAGCGTGTGCGGCAGCGCTACGAAGGCGTGCTGCAGTTCA
>JANLXP010000483.1:0-4325 GCA_031365165.1 Alphaproteobacteria bacterium | reverse complement strand
AGAACCAGCTGAAGGCCGACCTTGCTTGGCAAAAGCTGATCCAGGGGCGTCTTGCGCCACGCGTGACAGTGTCCGACGACGAGGTCGATGCCGCCTATCAGCAGGCAATGACTGCTGCGTCGCAGACCCAGTATTTGGTTTCCGAGATATTCGTCGCAGTCGACGTTCCGGAAGCCGAAGATCAAGCGAAGAAGAATGTTCAGAGCATCCTTGGGAATTTGCGCAGCGGCGCAACGTTCTCGGCGATGGCGCGCCAGTTCAGCCAGTCAGCGTCGCGGACCAATGGTGGCGATATCGGTTGGATCGGCGAAGGCGACGTGCAGGCGCCGGTAGCTGAGGCCCTTCGCAAGATGTCGCCGGGCGGCATCTCGGAGCCGATCCGTGCGACGGGCGGCTATTACCTCCTTGGCTTGCGCGAAAAGAAGCTCTCGAAGGACTCGAAGGTCTCGATCCCTGAGGCGGCGGCGCCGGAAAAACCTCAGGCGGCTCAGAAGATGAAGGGCGTTCTGCAGCTCGGGCGAATTTCGATACCGCTTTCCGATGGCGCGTCGAAGGCTAAGCAAGACCAAGCAAAGTCGTTGGCCGTCGATCTCTATCGTTCGGTCAACGGTTGCTCGGCTGCGGGTTCCATCGCGAAATCGCGCGGCGCGAAGTTCGACATGTTGGGTTCGATCACGGTCAAGGACATGGCGCCCCAGTTCATCAAAATCCTCGAGCAGACGCCTAACGGCCGCGCGACACCGCCCCTGCGTGGCGCGAGCGGTGTGGAGCTTTTCGTCATCTGCTCTGGCGGCATGATCCCCCCGGCCGGGATGCAGCAGGCTGGCGGCGGCTCAAGAACGGTCAAGGCGGAAGAAGTGACCAAAGAAAGCATCGAGAACCGCCTGTTCAACCAGGAACTCTCGATGTTGGCACGCCGCTATCTGCGCGACTTGCGCCGCGACGCCACGATCGAGATGCGGGACAACTAGAACGCCGATGGCCGACGCTACCCGGCCGCTGGCAGTCACTATGGGCGAGCCCGCCGGTATTGCGGGCGAGATAGCTATCAAATCCTGGCATGCACCCGACGGGCGGCCTGTGCCCGCCTATTGCGTTATCGGCGATCCGGATTGGTTGCGCGCTGAAGCGCATCGCACGAAGAGCCACGTTCACGTCGTCGAAGTCGGGTCGCTGGCCGAAGCGGGCAAGCGCTTCTTCGAGGGCCTGCCGGTGCTGCCCGTGCGGCTTGCCACAAAGCCCTCCCCCGCCACACCGGATGCGCGCAACGCGAAGGCCGTGGTTGCGTCTATCGAGAAGGCGGCGGCGTTGGCGCTCAGCGGCGAGGCGTCCGGGGTAGTCACGAACCCCATCCACAAAGCGACGCTCTATGGCGCGGGGTTCAAGTTTCCGGGACATACGGAGTATCTGGCCGAACTCTGCGGCGGCGCAAAGCCGGTGATGATGCTTGCGATCGAGGGTTTGCGCGTCGTGCCGGTGACCGTGCACCTGTCGCTCGCCGACGCTTGCCGCGCGCTGACGACGGAGGCGATCGTCACTGCTGCTGCGATCGCGCATGAGGCGTTGAAGCGGGACTTCGGGATTGCAGCGCCCAGGCTTGCGGTCGCCGCATTGAACCCGCATGCAGGCGAGAGTGGCACCCTGGGCCTCGAGGAGCAGACGGTGATTGCGCCGGCTGTCGCCGAGCTTCAGAAGCGCGGGATTGATGTCAAAGGGCCGATGCCCGCGGACACGCTGTTTCATCCGGCGGCGCGCGCGCGCTACGACGCCGTGATCTGCATGTATCACGATCAGGCGCTGATTCCGTTGAAGACGCTCGACTTTGCGGGTGGCGTGAACGTGACGTTGGGGCTGCCGATCGTGCGCACGTCGCCCGATCACGGCACGGCCTTCGATATTGCAGGGCAAGACAAGGCCGATCCTTCGAGCTTGCTCGCGGCGTTGCGTCTTGCGGACCGCCTCGCCAAACAGCGCGCCACGCGCGTATGAGCGAAGGCGAGGGTTTGCCGCCTCTGCGCGAGGTGATCGCCGAACTTGGTTTGAGCGCGCGCAAAGCCCTTGGGCAGAATTTCCTCTTCGACTTGAACCTGACGCGGCGCATTGCACGCGAGGGCGGCCCGCTTGCTGGGCGTACCGTGTTCGAGGTCGGGCCGGGGCCCGGCGGGCTGACGCGGGCGCTCCTCGCGGAAGGGGCGGCGCGGGTGGTCGCGATCGAGCGCGACGCGCGGTGCCTTCCCGCGTTGGACGCGATCGCGCAAGCGTATGATGGACGGCTGAGCGTCGTTTCGGGCGATGCGCTACAGGCAAACGAGGCGGTGCTGTTGAATGGCGAGCGGGCGCTTGTGGTTGCGAACTTGCCGTACAACGTGGCGACCGTGCTCCTCATCAAGTGGCTGACCGCGGACCCTTGGCCGCCTTGGTTCGATGGGCTCACCTTGATGTTTCAGCGCGAGGTGGCCGAGCGCATCGTCGCGAAGCCTGGCGGGCACGCGTATGGGCGGCTCTCCATCATCAGCCAATGGCGCACGCGCCCTCGCATCCTGTTCGACGTGCATCGCAGCGCCTTTACGCCGCCACCGAAGATCACGTCGACCGTTGTCCGGTTCGACTTGTTGGCGCAGCCGCGGGGCGAGGCGTCCGCTGCCCTTCTGGAGCGTGCCACGGCCGCCGCGTTCGGGCAGCGGCGCAAGATGCTGCGCTCGAGCCTGAAGTCGCTAGGGCCGTTCAGCGATGCGTTGATCGCGGAAGCCGGGCTCGACCCGACGGCGCGGGCGGAGGAGATCTCGGTCGAAGGATTTGCCGCGCTGGCCCGCGCGTTAGGCCGTCAGACCGCGCACGAAGCTTGAGAGGCCGGTTTGGCGGAGGCGCTTGAAGCGCTCAGCCTCGACCACGAACGCGATCTTCGTTTCGGCGGCTTGGATGTCGTCGTTGATGATGACGTAGTCGTATTCGGCCCAATGGCTGATCTCGTCGTTCGCCTTGGCCATGCGTTGCGCCACGACTTCGGGCGTGTCTTGCGCGCGAGATTTGAGGCGGCGCTCGAGCTCTAAGCGCGAGGGCGGCAGGATGAAAATCGAGACCACGTCTTCGCGCGACTTCTCCTTCAGCTGCTGCGTGCCTTGCCAGTCGATGTCGAAGAGTACGTCGAGGCCTTGGGCGAGCGCTTCTTCCACCGGCTCGCGCGGGGTGCCGTAGCTGTAACCGAAGACCGTCGCGTGCTCCAACAGTTCGCCGCGGTCGACCTTCGCCTTAAAGGCCGCCGGCGAGATGAAGTAGTAGTCCTGGCCGTGGACTTCGGTCGGGCGCCTCGCGCGTGTCGTTACCGAGACCGACATCGTGAAGTTTGCGTCCGTCTCAAGCAGGCGCTTGGCGAGCGTCGTCTTGCCCGCGCCCGACGGCGAGGACAGAACCAGCATCATGCCGCGGCGCTTGATCGTGGTCAGGGTCATTCGACGTTTTGCACCTGTTCGCGCAGCTGATCGATCGTGGCTTTCAGTTCGAGACCGGTGCGCGTGAGCTGAATGTCCGACGATTTCGAGCAGAGCGTGTTGGCTTCGCGATTGAGTTCCTGCGCCAGGAAGTCGAGGCGGCGGCCTTGCGCACCGGGTTCGGCGAACAGCGCGCGGGCTTGCGTGAGATGGGATTTCAGGCGGTCGATTTCCTCGCGCACGTCGGCTTTGACGAGGAGCAGCGCGATCTCTTGCGCGAGGCGGTCTTCGGTGATGCCGGCGCGCGCTTTCAGGATGTCGTCGATCGACGCTTTGAGGCGCGTGCGCAGTTGTTCGGGCTGCGTGGCCGCGAGGCGTTCGGCATCTGCCACCAGCGTGTCCATGCGCTGCGTGTGCTGCTTCAGGATCGCGTCGAGGCGCGCACCTTCGTCGCGCCGTGCCGCTTTGAGCGCGTCGAACGCGTTCGCGAGGCTGCCGAGGACGGCGGCGTCGCGGGCCGCGAGTTCGGCTTCGCCGAGCGGGTGCGGTTGCGCGTCGATGACACCGCGGAGCGCCAGGATGCCGTCGAGGCTGGGCGGTGCCGCTTTGACCATGCCTTCGAGCTGTTTCAACGCGCCCAGAACCTGCTGCAGGGCTTCCTGGTTCACGCGGACCGCGCCACGCGAAGGGTCGGCGTCGAGCGTCAGTGAGGCTGTCACGGCGCCGCGGCTGAAGCGTTCGTTTGCGAGGATGCGCGCGGGCTGCTCCAAGCCCTCGAAGCCCTCAGCCACCCGGACGCGCACGTCGAGGCCGCGGGAGTTGACGCTGCGGACCTCCCAGTGCCAGCGCCAGGCG
This sequence comes from Alphaproteobacteria bacterium, assembly GCA_031365165.1. Classification (GTDB taxonomy): domain Bacteria; phylum Pseudomonadota; class Alphaproteobacteria; order Micropepsales; family Micropepsaceae; genus SZUA-430. The sequence goes on along the minus strand of JANLXP010000483.1, from coordinate 42 downwards.
CCGAGGGCGCCTTGGGTGCGGGCAAAGCCGGTCATACTGGAG
>JANLXP010000551.1:0-3963 GCA_031365165.1 Alphaproteobacteria bacterium | reverse complement strand
CACCCCGAAGCCTCACCCGGTCCGCACGACAGCCAATACCTCTTTGACCGTTTCACGAAGGCGATGGAGGAGAAGCGTTGATCGAAGCCCTCAAAGCTCGCTGGCGTACGCACGTACAGATGATCGGCAACTTCAACGCTGACGTCGTGGGCCGCACATTCGAACGCCTTTGCGCGTCGTATTCCGAGCCGCAGCGCCGCTACCACACGCTGGCGCATCTGACGCAGCTGTTCGACACGCTCGAAACGCACGGCGAAGAGATCGGTGATGCGCCACGCGTCGCGTTCGCGGCCTGGTATCACGACATCGTCTACGACCCGCGGCGCAGCGACAACGAAGCGAAAAGCGCTGAGCGCGCGATGAAAGAACTCGACGACCTGGGTGCGGAGGGCGCGCTACGCTCGCACGTCGTCCAGTTGATCCTCGCAACCAAGAACCACACCGCCGGCGGTCGCGACTACGACGACGACATCTTCCTCGACGCCGACTTCTCGATTTTGGGTGCGGCCGACGCCGCCTACCGCCAATACGTGGCCGACGTGCGCGCCGAGTACGCGCATGTCGACGACGCCGGCTGGAAAACAGGCCGCGGCGCCTTCCTGAAGAAGACGTTGGCCGCGCCGCGCATCTTCCGCACCGGCATCTTCGAAGGCGAGTACGCGGAACAAGCCCGCAAGAACATCGCTTGGGAACTTGCCAATCTTGAAACGGGAACTGTCTAGCCGATGCCCAAACGCACCGACATCGACACGATCCTGATCATCGGCGCCGGACCCATCGTTATCGGTCAGGCCTGCGAGTTCGACTATTCCGGCGTCCAAGCGTGCCGAGCGCTGCGCGCCGAGGGCTATCGCATCGTCCTCGTGAATTCGAACCCCGCGACGATCATGACGGATCCGGAACTCGCGGATGCGACTTACATCGAACCGATCACGCCAGAGTTCGTGGCCAAGATCATCGCCCGCGAACGCAAAGAACACCCGCGTGCGCGCATGGCGCTGCTGCCCACGATGGGCGGTCAGACCGCACTGAACTGCGCGCTCGACCTGCACAAAGCGGGCACGCTGAAGAAATACGACGTCGAGATGATCGGCGCGCAGCCCGAAGCGATCGCAAAAGCCGAAGACCGCCTGCTGTTCCGCGAGGCGATGGAAAAGATCGGTCTCGAATGCCCGCGCTCGCGCATCGCGACGACCAAGGACGAAGCACTGGCGGCGATCGAGCACGTCGGCCTGCCTGCGATCATCCGCCCCTCGTTCACCCTGGGCGGCCAAGGCGGCGGCATTGCCTACAATAGGGAAGAACTCGTCGACATCGTCGAACGCGGCCTCGACGCTTCGCCGGTCAAGTCCGTCTTGATCGAAGAATCCGTTCTCGGCTGGAAAGAGTTCGAGATGGAGGTCGTCCGCGATAAAGCGGACAATGCGATCATCATCTGCTCGATCGAAAACATCGACCCGATGGGCGTGCACACTGGCGATTCCATCACGGTTGCGCCTGCGCTCACCCTGACCGACAAAGAATACCAGATCATGCGCAACGCCTCGATCGCGGTGCTGCGCGAGATCGGCGTCGAAACCGGCGGCTCGAACGTGCAGTTCGCGGTCAACCCGAAGGACGGGCGCTTGGTCATCATCGAGATGAACCCGCGCGTCTCGCGCTCCTCGGCGTTGGCGTCGAAAGCAACGGGCTTTCCGATCGCGAAAGTGGCAGCACGGCTTGCCGTCGGCTACACGCTCGACGAACTGACGAACGACATCACGAAAGCCACACCCGCCTCGTTCGAACCGACGCTCGACTACGTGGTCACGAAAATCCCGCGCTTCGCGTTCGAGAAATTCCCAGGCGCTGAAGCCATCCTCACGACGTCAATGAAATCCGTGGGCGAGGCAATGGCGATCGGCCGAACGTTCGCCGAGTCCATGCAAAAGGCTCTGCGCTCGCTTGAAACCGGCCTAACCGGCTTCGACGAAATCGAAATCGCGGGTCTACGCTCTGGAGACGACAAGAACGCCGTCATCGCGGCCTTAGCCAAAGCAACGCCCGACCGCATCCGCGTGGTGGCGCAAGCGTTCCGCCTCGGCCTCACGATCGGCGAGATCCACGCGGCCTCAAAGATCGACCCCTGGTTCCTCGAGCAAATCGAAGACATCGTCAAAGCCGAAGAGCGCGTGCGCGAACACGGCCTGCCCGACGACGAAGACGGGATGCGCGAACTGAAGGCCCAGGGCTTCTCCGACGCACGCCTCGCCAAACTCACGAACAAACGCGAAAGCGAAGTCTCAGGTCTGCGCCGCCGCCTCGGCGTAACCCCCGTCTTCAAGCGCATCGACACCTGCGCCGCCGAATTCCGCGCGCTCACGCCCTACATGTATTCGACCTACGAAGCCCCCCTCGCAGGCAACGTCGAGTGCGAAAGCGAACCGACCGCTGCCAAGAAGGCGATCATCCTCGGCGGCGGCCCGAACCGCATCGGCCAAGGCATCGAGTTCGACTATTGCTGCTGCCATGCAGCCTTCGCGCTCAAAGCGGCAGGGTTCGAGACCATCATGGTCAACTGCAACCCGGAAACGGTTTCAACTGACTACGACACCGCCGACCGCCTCTACTTCGAACCGTTGACCGCCGAAGACGTCGTCGAACTCATCCGCACCGAACAAGCGAACGGCGAAGTCGTCGGCGTCATTTGCCAGTTCGGCGGCCAAACCCCGTTGAAACTCGCAACCGCCTTGGAAGCTGCGAAAATCCCGATTATGGGCACACAGCCCGACGCAATCGGCGCAGCCGAAGACCGCAAGCGCTTCCAAGCGTTAATCGACACCATCGGCTTGAAGCAACCTGTGAACCGCACCGCGCTGACGACCGATGAAGCGCTCGAAGCCGCACGCGAGGTCGGCTACCCGGTCGTCATCCGCCCATCCTTCGTGCTCGGCGGCCGCGGCATGACGATCGTGCGCGACGAAGAACACATGGTCGAAACGCTAGCTCAAACAGACGTCTTCAAAATCTCGGGCGATGACCCTGTGCTGATCGACCAATACCTGCGCAGCGCTATCGAGGTCGACGTCGACGCCATCGCCGATGCAGACACCGTCTTCATCGCCGGCATCATGGAACACATCGAAGAAGCGGGCGTGCACTCCGGCGACAGTGCGTGCTCCATCCCGCCCTGGTCGCTCGACCCCACCACGATCGCCGAGATAAAGCGTCAGACGGCGGCCCTTGCGCGTGAACTCAACGTTCTAGGCCTCATGAACGTCCAGTTCGCGATTCAAGACGGCGAAATCTACGTCCTCGAAGTAAACCCGCGCGCCAGCCGCACCGTGCCGTTCGTCGCCAAAGCAGTCGGCATCCCCGTGGCCGCCATCGCGTCGCGCGTGATGGCGGGCGAAAAGCTGGCGTCGTTCAATTTGAAAGACCCCGCCCCCACCCACATCTCGGTGAAAGTGGCGGTGCTGCCGTTCGCGCGCTTCCCCGGCGTCGATGTCGTGCTTGGCCCCGAAATGAAATCGACCGGCGAGGTCATGGGCATCGACGTCACGTTCGAGCGCGCCTTTGCCAAGAGCCAAATCGCGGCGGGCCTGACACTCCCCGACAGCGGCACGGTCTTCCTTTCCGTCCGCGACGCCGACAAAGAAAAGGCCGTGGGCCTCTCCCGCCGCCTGATCGCGCTTGGCTTCAAAATCATCGCGACCGGCGGTACCGCGACCCATCTGCAGAAAGAGGGCGTCGCCGTCACACGCGTGAACAAAGTCTACGAAGGCCGACCCCACATTGTGGACGCGATGAAGGACGGGACCGTCGATCTCGTATTCAACACAACCGAAGGCGCCCAAGCCTTGAAGGACTCGCTCTCGATCCGCCGCAACGCGCTGATGCTCAAGATCCCCTATTACACCACGCTCGCAGGCTCCCTCGCCGCCGTGCAGGCGATCGCGGCCTTGCGTACCACCACACTCGAGG
>JANLXP010000385.1:0-6332 GCA_031365165.1 Alphaproteobacteria bacterium | reverse complement strand
GGGCGAAAAGCCCAAAACAGGTGGGTTCAGTCATGAGCGTTACAGCGACGGCACGTCAGCCGGTGGAACAACACGAAGAGGGCCAGGCGAAGCCGCGCTACCTCGAGTGCTTGAACCTGATCGAGCGTTTGCATCGCCAATTGCTCGACGTGATCAAGGACGAGCTTGAGCGCGTCGGCCAACCCGACGTGAACAGCGTGCAAGCGCTGCTTCTATTCAATATCGGCGAACAAGAGTTGACGGCGGGGGAGCTGCGTACGCGGGGGCACTATTTGGGCTCGAACGTGTCGTACAATCTCAAGAAGCTGGTCGAAGGCGGCTACATCAATCACGTCCGTTCGGACGCGGATCGCCGCACGGTGCGTGTCAGCTTGACCGAGAAGGGCAAGAGCATCCGCCAGATCGTTGCCGGCCTCTTCGACCGTCATGTGCATTTGGTCGAGCCCGCCGGCGGATTGCAGGTCTCCGAGTTTGCGCAGCTGAACAAAGCGCTGCAGCGGCTTGAGCGCTTCTGGATGGACCAGGTTCGCTACCGCCTGTAATCGCGGTTCGCAGAAACACAAACGGCGGCTGCCCCAAGGCGGCCGCCGTTTTGCTTTTGACCTATGTGTGAGCTTTAGGCGGCCTTCTTGCGGCGGCCGCGGCCTGTGCTGGCCGGGACGCGGCCCAGACCAATCTTCTTCGCGAATTCAGAGCGCTGACGCGCGTAGGCAGGGGCGACCATTGGGTAGTCTGCCGGCAGTCCCCACTTCGCCCGATATTCCTCAGGCGACAAATTGTAGTTCGAGCGCAAATAGCGCTTCAGCATCTTGAGCTTCTTGCCGTCTTCCAAGCAGATGATGAAGTCGTCGCCGATCGACTTCTTTACGGAGACTGCAGGCTTTCCTGCCGCGGTACCCTCGCTTGCAGTACCCGCGACTAGCCCCGCTAGAACCGAATGCACGCTCTTTAGAATAGTCGGCACTTCCGTCATCGGGACTTGGTTGTGGCTGACATAGGATGACACGATACCTGTTGCGAGCTGCAACAGATGATCCATCGATTTGCCGTTGTCTGCTTTGGTGTCGCTCATCGCGGGTATCCCAAGTTGTAAGAAGTGAAGTGGATGCGCTATTTCGTGAATCAATAGGTTTGCCTGAGTTTTATGAGCCTCTAACTCTTCTGGTGCAAGACGAGCGAAGAATATGTTCCACCGCTAAGTTACAGGTCCGGGCGCCAAAGCCGACAATCGAAACATTTCCAACTATTCATCCTCTGACAATTTGCTGCCAAGCGGCTGACCGGCGCCTTGGATTTGGACCGCCTCAATTCGGCCAGGCGTTAACCGTGTCCGTTTAGCTCCCGGAGTGTCCAGCGTTAGCGACAATAGTAATAGCGGGATTGATTGCGCCGTTCGCAAATGCTTGTGTGCGGTCGTGGGTCAGGGTCACTTCAGACACAAGCACGGGTAGGCGCGGAGGGGGCAGCGAGCGAATGAGATGTCCGTTTTGCCAGCACGACGACACGCAGGTCAAAGACAGCCGTCCGACGGAAGATAACGCCGCAATTCGGCGCCGGCGGGTGTGCCCAGCGTGTGGCGCGCGGTTTACGACGTTCGAACGGGTTCAGCTGCGCGACTTGATCGTGATCAAGAAGAGCGGGCGTCGCGCGCCGTTCGATCGCGACAAGTTGATGCGTTCCATTCAACATGCCATCCGCAAGCGGCCGGTGGAGCCTGAGCGCGTCGAGCGCATGGTCAACGGTATCGTTCGGCGGCTTGAGAGTTCCGGCGAGACCGAAATTCCATCGACCACGATCGGGGAGTTGGTCATGCAGGGCTTGGGCAACCTCGACACGGTCGCTTATGTGCGCTTCGCGTCGGTGTACAAGAATTTCCGTGAAGCGAAAGACTTCGAGAACATCATCGGTCAGTTGACCGATGGCGACAGCAAAGGCGGCTAGCCACGCGCGCCGACGACGGCATCGACGAACGATACATGGCGCTGGCGCTATCGCTGGCGCGGCGGGGACTGGGACGCGTGTGGCCCAACCCGTCTGTCGGCTGCGTGATCATCGACAGCCAAGGACATGTTGCGGGCAGAGGCCGGACGCAAGACGGCGGCCGCCCACATGCTGAAACGGAAGCGCTGCGCGAGGCCGGGCCGCGCGCACGCGGTGCTACGGCATACGTTTCGCTGGAGCCATGCGCGCATCAAGGCAAGACGGGCCCGTGTGCTCAGGCATTGGTTGATGCGGGTGTTTCGCGCGTTGTGAGCGCGATTGAAGATCCCGATCCGCGCGTTGCCGGCAAGGGGCATGCGATGCTTGCTGCCGCAGGAATTGCGGTTCGCTCGAACGTGCTTGCAGCTCGGGCCAAGGTTCAAAACGAAGGGTTCTTTTCGCGTGTCGCGCACGGGCGGCCCTTCGTGACGCTGAAGCTGGCGACGACGCTCGACGGCAAGATCGCGCTTTCTAGCGGTGAGAGCCGTTGGATTACGGGCGACGCAGCGCGCGCGCATACGCATCTCGAGCGCGCTCAAAATGATGCCGTCGTTGTGGGAATCGGCACCGCGCTTGCGGACGATCCCGAGCTCACTTGCAGGCTTCCAGGCGTCAAGCCAGCTGGGCTAGTGCGCGTTGTCGTCGATTCTAAGGCGCGACTACCTGCCACGTCGAAGCTTGCGTTGACTGCGAAGTCGACACCGGTGTGGCTGCTTTCGACGCAGACGGGTGCCGGCGCCCTTCAGCATGCTGGTGTGAAGGTGCTGCAGGCTCCAGCAGCTGCGGGTGGGGTCGATCTTGCAGCGGGGCTGAAGCTGCTCGGCGCAGAAGGGCTTACTCGGGTGCTTGTCGAGGGTGGAGCGACGCTTGCTTCAGCGCTGCTGAAATTGGGGCTTGTCGACCGGCTGCTTTGGTACCGTGCGCCATCGATCATGGGTGAGGGCGTTTCAGCCGTAGCGTCGCTTGGCCTCAGTGCGATTAAGGATTTGCCGCGGTTCGTGCGCGAGGAAACAATACGCCTCGGCGAAGACGTGCTGGAAACTTACCGTCCGGCCACCTAATACTCCCGCCCATGTTCACCGGAATAATCACCGACGTCGGCACTGTGCAGTTGATCGCGAAGCGCGGCGACACGACGGTCAAGATCGCCACAACTTTCGATCCGGCCGCGATCGCGATCGGCGCGTCGATTGCGTGCTCAGGTCCTTGCCTGACCGTGATCGCGAAAGGCGGCAAAGAAGGCGGCGCGTGGTTCTCTGTGGAGGCGTCCGCCGAAACGCTGTCGAAAACGACGTTGGGTAGTTGGGCCGTGGGCTCGCGGGTGAACCTCGAACGTTCGCTCAAGGTCGGCGAGGAGATCGGCGGTCATATCGTCAGCGGCCATGTTGACGGCGTTGGCGACGTTGTGTCCGTGACGCCCGAAGGCGACTCCGTGCGTTACAAAATTCGGGCGCCGAAGCAGTTGGCCAAATTCATCGCGGCGAAGGGTTCGATTGCGCTCGATGGGACGTCGCTGACGGTGAACGAAGTCGACGGCAACACGTTTGGCGTCAACATCATCCCGCACACCACCAAGGTCACGACCTGGGGCGACGTCAAGGCGGGTGACAAGATCAACATCGAAATCGACATGCTGGCGCGTTATCTCGCGCGGCTTAAGGAGTTCGCATGAGCAAGAGCGAATTCCACGACTTTATCGCCTCGCCAGAGGAGATCATCGAGGATGAGCGCAACGGGCGCAAGTACAACCAGGTCGATGCTGAGGATCGCGAGAACGAGGGCGACGTTATTATCCCGTCCCAGATGGCGACGCCGGACATCGTCAACTTCATGGCGAAGCACGCGCGCGGGCTGGTTTGTTTGGCGCTGACGCAGGAGCGGGCGGAGACCCTGAAGCTGCCGATGATGTCGCGGGACAACGGTACGCAACATCAAACGGCGTTTACGGTTTCAATCGAAGCGAAAGAGGGTGTCACAACCGGTATCTCCGCGCATGATCGCGCGCGCACGATTTCGGTTGCTATCGACCCGACGAAGGGCCAATCCGACATCGTGACGCCGGGGCATGTGTTTCCGCTGGTGGCGCGGCGCGGCGGCGTGCTGGTGCGAGCGGGGCATACGGAAGCGGCCGTCGACATTGCGCGCCTTGCGGGGTTGATCCCATCCGGCGTGATTTGCGAGGTCATGAACGACGACGGCACGATGGCGCGGTTGCCGGATCTGGTGAAGTTCGCGCAGCTGCACGGAATGAAGGTTGGCACGATCGCCGACCTGATCGCCTACCGCCGGCGGTACGACCATTTCATCACGCGGGCGGTCGAGACGGAACTCGACAGTCATCACGGCGGCAAGTTCAAGATGATGCTGTACGTGAATACGGTTGAGTACGCGGAGCATATCGCGCTCGTGAAGGGCGACATCACGAAGGGCGGACCCGTTCTGGTGCGGATGCACGCGGTCAATTTGTTCGACGATCTGCTTTCCGTGCGCGGCGGACGGGACGATGTTTTGACGCGGTCGATGGACGCCGTTGGCGAAGAGGGGCGCGGCGTAATCGTGCTAATTCGCGAGAGCCGTGGGACCTATGTGTCCGACCTTCTTATGCGCAAGCAGACGGAGCCGGAAAACACCCCGCGCCGCCTCAAAGAGTATGGTGTGGGTGCTCAGATTCTGCTCGATCTCGGTGTGCGCGAAATGATCCTGCTCACCAATTCGGCGTCTCGCAAGATCGTGGGGCTTGAGGGTTACGGCCTGAGCGTCGTCGACACGCGCATGGTCGGTTCGCGGTATAAGAGTTAGGCGATGACCAAAATTCTCATAGTCGAGGCGCGCTACTACGCGGACATTTCCGATGCTCTGTTGAAGAGCGCGTCGGCTGCGCTCAAAGCTGCGGGTGCCGAGGTTGAGGTGCTGACGGTGCCGGGCGCGCTGGAGATCCCGGCGGCGATCGCGATGGCATCGGCGCGCGGCTATGACGGCTATGTGGCGCTTGGTTGCGTTATTCGCGGTGAGACGACGCACTACGAGATCGTGTCGAACGAGTCTGCGCGGGGATTGATGGATTTGACTGTGCGCGAGCGGCTCGCGATCGGGAATGGGATATTGACCGTCGAAGACGAGGACCAGGCTTGGGCGCGGACTGACGAGGCGCGTGTCGAAGACAAGGGCGCGAGCGCTGCTAAAGCTGCGCTCGCGATGGCGGCGTTGCGCGCCAAGTACGGGTCCAAGTGATGAGTAAGAAGGACAAGAAGCCTTATCGCCCCAAGCGCCGATCCGAAGACAAGTCGCGCGGCGCGTCACGCTTGGCCGCGGTGCAGGCGCTTTATCAGATGGAGCTGGCGGGGCAGGGGATCGACGCTGCGCTGAACGAGTTCATCGAGCATCGCCTCGGCCGCGAGATCGAGGGCGACCAGTACATGGAGGCCGACAAGAAGTACTTTGCCGACCTCATGCGCGGTGTCGTTGAGCAGCAAGACAACATCGACCGGGCGATTGCGCGCTCGGTCATGAAAGAGTGGGCGTTTGACCGGATCGACCCCACAATGCGCGCGATCCTGCGCGCGGCCACGTTCGAGTTGATGTCGCTTCCTGACGTGCAGACGCGCATCATCGTCAACGAGTATATGCATATCGCGATCGCGTTCTTCGACGAGGGTGAAGAGAGCACGTTCTTGGCCGGTGTGTTGAACCGGCTTGCGCGCGATCAGCGGCCGGCGGTGCCGGCGCCTGCCGAGCAATGAACGGCAAGCCCAAGCGCGGCGGTGAATTCGAACTGATTGCAAAGTATTTTGCGCCGCTTGCGAAGGGTGAGCCGGGAGCGCTTGGTCTCACGGATGACGCTGCGTATTTGAAGCCGCGTGCCGGCCACGATTTGGTCGTGACGACGGATGCGGTGATTGCTGGCGTTCACTTCCTTGCCGATGATCCGCCGGACGCGATCGCGCAGAAGGCGTTGCGCGTGAACGTCTCCGATCTTGCGGCGAAGGGAGCGTTGCCGCGGGCCTACCTGCTGACGCTGGCTCTGCCATACGACATCCGCGAGGCTTGGATCAAAGCGTTCGCGAGCGGTTTGAAGCGCGATCAATTGCAATTCGGGATGACGCTTGTTGGCGGCGACACAACTGCGACGCCTGGACCGTTGATGATCAGTGTCACTGCGTTCGGCGAGGTGCCGCAGGGGCGGATGTTGACGCGGGGTGGCGCGAGCGTAGGCGACGACGTTTGGGTCACGGGCACGATTGGCGACGGGGCGCTCGGGCTTCGCGTGTTGAAGGGCAGCGCGTTACAGCTCAGCGAGGCGCATCAGCGAGCGCTTGTTTCCCGGTACCGGGTGCCCGAGCCGCGGTTCGCCC
>JANLXP010000372.1:0-1967 GCA_031365165.1 Alphaproteobacteria bacterium | reverse complement strand
GTCGTCGAGGCCGCGCGCATCTTGACCGCCACCGACCACCAGTATGCGCCGCCCGGTCAACCGCCCGCGCCCCGGCGCCTCGCCGCGCGATTCCAACGGCATCGCACGCACAATCTCTTCGCTCATGACGGACGCTTCTGGCTGTCTGGGAACTTAACGCCGGTCGTCCCAGGCTGCTCGATGTCGATATCGAACGTTTCCAAGTAACGGCTCACCATCATGTAGAACCCGATCGTAATCGTGAGTTCCTGCATCTCCCGCAGCGACAAACGCTCGCTCAAGGGCTTGAACGTTGCATCGCTCGCCCGCACATTCAAAACAACGTCGTCGGTGTAGCGCAAGACAAGCCGTTGCATCTCATTCAGTGCCGGATGATCGGGCCCCTTGTGCATCGCCTCGATGAGCGCAGCGCTCATGCCGATGTCGCGCCCGATCCGGTCGTGTTGGTGCACTTCGTATTTGGCCTTCGACAGAACGCCCGCTCGGATGATCGCAATCTCGCGCAAGATCGGGTCGAGCTTGGACTTGAACAGCAGGTAGTTGCCGAGCTTCAGAAACGCGGGCATCAGCCCTTCGCCACCCGCCAGCATCCGAAAAATGTTGAGCGGCGCGAGCTTGCCCAAGGCCTCCCGCGTCTCTGGTTGCAGCGCGGCAGGATCGGGGTAGGGCACACGAGCCATGGGGTATCTCTCAAGGTTGCAAGGTCGGCCACTCTATTGCTTCCCAGGAACCGGACGCTAGATTGCACCCAAACAAAAGACGCCATGGGAGGACTGGAATGTACGACTTCACCGGGTTGAACGCGCTCGCCGATATCTCGCGCCAGCAGGCGCGGAGCCGCGGCAACTCGCCGGCCTTCTTCTTCGAGGGCCGTGAGACGACGTTTTCCGCTTTCGACAAGCACACAAGCCAGGTCGCCAATGGCCTGATCGCACTCGGCCAAAAGCCGAACGCCCGCATCGGCTACATGGGCATGAACTCTGACCGCTATTTCGAAGTGCTGCTGGGGTCCGCGAAGGCGAACACAGTCGTCGTCGGCATCAACTGGCGCCTCGCCGGTCCCGAAGTCGTCTACGTGCTGAACGACGCCGGCTGCGAAACGATGTTCGTCGGCGCCGAATTCGTGCCGCTGATCGAGGCGGTCAAGGCGAACTGCCCGAAGCTCAAGCACATCATCGCTATCGATGGCGGTCACGCCACCTGGCCCGCCTACGCAGAATGGCGCGACAAGCAAAGCGACAAGGACCCGAACCTCAAGATTACGGCCGACGACGACGCGATCCAGCTCTACACCTCCGGCACCACCGGCCACCCAAAGGGCGTGCAGCTCACGAACGGCAACTACGTCTCGTTCTTTAAGGCAAGCCAGGACGCGGCCTGGGCCGACTTCGGCGTTGGCGATCCGAACCTCATTGCGATGCCGAACTTCCACGTCGCCGGTGCGAACATGGGCCTGACCACCCTCGCGCAAGGCAGCTTCGGCGTCGTGCTGAAGACCGTAACCCCCGACGCCGTCTTCGATGCGATCGAAAAATTCCGCGTCAAGAACATCTTCTTGGTACCGGCCGTCATCTTGATGCTCGTGCAGCATCCGCGCATCAAAACGACGGACATCTCCTGCGTGAAGCGCATGTTCTACGGCGCCTCGCCCATCACCGAGGATTTGCTCAAGACCGCACAGGCGATCTTCAAGACATGCGGCTTCTTCCAACTCTACGGTTTGACCGAAACCGTAGGCGCCGGCACCGCGCTGCAACCGGACGATCATCGCGGCGCGTTGCTACGCTCCTGCGGCAAGCCCTATCCCGGCCTCGACATCAAAGTCGTCGACGGCGACGACCGCGACGTGAAACAAGGCGAGGTTGGCGAAATCCTCATCCGCGGCGGCACCGTGATGAAGGGGTACTGGAACAAACCCGAGGCCACGCAAAAATCGATCAAGAACGGCTGGTTCTACACCGGCGACG
>JANLXP010000371.1:0-2266 GCA_031365165.1 Alphaproteobacteria bacterium | reverse complement strand
GGCGAGTTGCAGCGCCAGCTGGACGCGGCGGAAAGTGCGTGGCTTGAAGCGACGGACGCATACGAAGCCGGCCGTGCCGAAATCGGGTTGAGCCCATTAAGTGCCGATTAACCGCGGACGGGCAGCTTAGACGCTCTTGATTCGCTGTTGGCTATTTGGGGATTCGGGTAGGTATGAAATCGGCCGCTACGCCGGAAGCGCAAATGCGCGCGTTGAAGACATGGGCTGTCGAGCGCATGACGAAGGGCACCGACACGCCGTTCGCTTGGTTTCAATTCATGAAGCTGCTCGAGGTGATCGACACGTTCTTGGAAGCGGGCGACGAAGCCGGCTTGCGCGATCGTCTGCCGCCACCGGAACCGCGGCGCACACCGCGCGCGCGGCAGTTGCCGGCCAACGTGGTTTCGCTCGACGTCGTGATGCGTCAGCGGGCCGGCGAATAATCAGCCTTCGAGATTGCGCCTTGCGACGTTGTACCAGTCGCGGTTCAGGTCTTGCGCGTGACGAGGCAGTTGCCTGAACGTCGTTGTCACGCCTTGCAGCAACTCGTTCGCTTTGGCCACTTGGCCTTGCTTCAGCAGGAAGAGGCCGTAGCGCACCTTCGCTTCGAAGCCCGCGAAGTAACCGGCGACAGCCTCGTACTCCTTGGCGGCCTCGTCATTTTTACTCTGACCCTCTAAAGCGCGCGCGTAGATCAGGTGGCCGTCTTGGGAATTGAAGTTCGGGTTCTTGGCGCGCAAATCGTCGAGCGATTTCTGGCAGTCGGCGAAGTCGCCCTTCTCGATCTGCACTTTGGCGAGGCCTAAGAGCAGGTTCGGGTCGTCGGCAAAGTGCTCCGTCAACGCAGAGCGGTAGAGCGTGATGGCGTCGTCGAACATGCTCTTGCGAGCGCACTCGTCGGCGAGCGAGGCTTTCGCGGCAGGCGTGCCGGTGAGTTCGACTTGGGCTCTGCGTTCACGGTATTCGCGGTCCGGGTCGAGGACGGTTGCGATGTTGACTGCGACGCCGCGACCGCGCCGCGTTTGCGCCATGCCTGGTAGGATTTCGAAGGCTACATAAGCCAAGGGTCCGATGCCCGGCAGCAACAAGATGATGTAAATCCAGTCTTGCTTCTGGTTCATCATCGCGTGGCGAATGCAGAACGCTTGGAACAGGACTTCGGCGAGGACCAGGATCGGCATCGGATTGCGCTCGACAGTGGAGGCTGGAGCCTAAGACTCGCTCGACAATAAATCGTTGCCCGCCCAGAGCAAACGGGGATCGTTCAGGCCCGTTTTTCCCACTTTCCGGACGCCGCTTGCTGGAAATAGGTGACGTCGTGGCCGCCTGCTTTGGCCTGTTTCCATTGTTCGCGGGCGGCTTCGAGGGCTTCGGGATCGCGCCCGTCGAAGATCAGAATGATGCGCGTGGCGGCGGTGACCTCGGCGTCGGCCCAGTCGCTCGTCGCGGCGCCGTCCACGAGGAACAGCACTTCGGCGTTGTTCGGATTGCCTGGCGAGACGGTCAGAACGATCGGCTGTTCGGCCGCTTGCGCATCGCGCGCGAGGCCGTGGGCGAGGAAGCTTTCTTCGCGGTAGGTCCAGAGGTGGGAATCGAGGGTGGCTACGCGTTCGTCGGAGCCCGCGCGAACGAGCGCTTTCCAGCCGCGCTCTCGCGTCTTCTCAAGCAGGCCGGGCAGCACGTCTTCGAGCGCTGCCCGTTCGAGGTGATAGAAGAAGACTTCCGTCATCAGCTTTCGTAGTGGTCGGCGACAAGGCGGTTCAGCAGACGCACGCCGAAACCGCTGGCACCCTTTGGCGTGGAGCCGCGCGCTTCTTCGGCCCACGCTGTCCCCGCGATGTCGAGGTGCGCCCAGGGAACCTTATTCACGAAGCGCTGGATGAACTGGGCTGCGGTGATCGAGCCGCCGAATGCGCCGCCGATATTCTTCATGTCGGCGATGGGGCTGTCGATCATCTTGTCGAAGCGGTCGCCCATGGGCATGCGCCAAAGGTCCTCACCTTCCGCCTTGCCGGCGGCGGCGAGGCGGGCGGCCAGTTCGTCGTTATTCGAGAAGAGGCCCGCGATCTCCAAACCAAGCGACACGCGGATCGCGCCCGTCAGGGTCGCCAGATCCACCATGAACTTCGGCTTGAAGCGGTTTTGGCAATACCAAAGCGCGTCGGCGAGCACGAGGCGGCCTTCGGCGTCGGTGTTCAGCACTTCGATGGTCTGGCCGGACATCGATTTGACGACGTCGCCCGGACGCTGCGCTTTGCCGTCGGGC
>JANLXP010000363.1:0-7116 GCA_031365165.1 Alphaproteobacteria bacterium | reverse complement strand
CGCTATTGGCGCGAGGGTAAGCCGTTCATCATCGGCTTCTGGCATGGGCGGCTCTTGATCTTGCCCGCGATGTGGCCGACGAGTGCGAAGATTTCGATGCTGATTTCGATGCATCGCGACGGCGAGTTGATCGCGCGCGCTATCGGCTATTTCGGGCACGGCACCGTGCGCGGGTCGGCGGCGAAGCCGGGGTCGGTCAAGGATCGCGGCGGCGTCGGTGCTTTGCGCGGGATGCTGAAGGCGCTGAAGGCGAACGAGTATGTGGGCATCACGCCGGACGGACCGCGCGGCCCCCGCATGCGGGCGACGGACGGGATCGTCACCGTTGCGCGGATGGCCGGTGTGCCGATTTTGCCGTGCAGTTTCAGCGCGCGCTCGCGGGTCGTGCTTTCGACGTGGGATCGGTTTGTGTTGCCGCTGCCCTTCTCGCGCGGCGTGATCGTGTGGGGCGAGCCGATCTTTATCGCCCGCGATGCCGAAGGTGCTGCTCTCGAGAGCGCGCGGCTTTCCGTCGAAGCGGGCTTGAATGCGGTCACGAACCAGGCCGACGAGATTATGGGTGTCACGCCGGTCGAACCGGAAGACGTGATGCCGCAAGGGGCTGTCGCGTGATGGCCGAGACACCGCGCTCGCGATTGCTTGCCACGTATCGCAAGATGACGAGCATCGCCGAGCCGTTCGCCGCGCGCCTTTTGCGGCAGCGCTTGGCGCAAGGCAAGGAAGACGAAGACCGGTTGCCGGAGCGGCTTGGGCGGCCGGGCCGCGTGCGGCCGAAGGGGCCGCTCGTTTGGGTGCATGCGGCGAGCGTCGGCGAATCCGTTTCGGTGTTGCCGCTTATTCGCGAACTGGGCCGCGTTCGGCCGGACGCAACCGTGTTGGTCACGACCGGCACCGTGACGTCGGGACGGGTGATGGGTGAGCGCTTGCCCGCGAACGCGTTCCATCAATTCGTGCCCGTCGATACGCCGACAGCGGTGCGGGCGTTCCTCGACTATTGGCAGCCTGGCTTGGCCTTGTGGGTTGAATCCGAGCTCTGGCCGAACATGCTGCACGAGACGCGGGAGCGCGGCATTCCGGTCGCGCTCGTGAACGCGCGCATGTCGGAGAGTTCGTTCCGCAATTGGAAGCGCGCGAAGCGGGCGGCGGCTGAGTTGCTCGATTCCTTCGACATTTGTCTCGCGCAAGACGACGACGTTGCCGACAAGCTCCGCCAACTGGGCGCGCGGCATGTCGAGGTGCCGGGGAATTTGAAGCTTGTCGGCGATCCGCTGCCGTACGATGCGGACGTGCTGATGGAGTTGCGCGCGGCGATCGGCAGCCGGCCGAAGTTGCTGTGGGCCTCGACGCACGAGGGCGAAGAACAACTGGCGGCCTTCACGCATCGCGATCTGGCGTCGCAGTTTCCGCGTTTGCTCACGATCATCGTGCCGCGCCATCCGCAGCGCGGACCGCAGATCGCGGCGGCACTTGAAGGGTTGTTCCGCGTGGCGCGGCGTTCGAAGGGCGAACTGCCGGGCGCGGACACAGAGCTTTACATTGCCGACACGTTGGGCGAACTCGGCGTCTTCTTCCGGCTTTCGCCGCTTGCGGTGATGGGCGGTTCGTTCGTGCCGCATGGCGGACAAAATCCGCTGGAGCCGGCGCGGCTTGGCGCCGCAGTTTTGAGCGGGCCACACATCGACAATTTCCGTGAGATTTTTCGTATTCTCGTTGCGGGCGGCGGGGCGGAAGTCTTGAGCTCGAACGAACAGCTGACCGAGCGCGCGCGCTTTCTCCTCGACAACGACATCGAAACGATGCAACGAGGGCAAGCGGCCCAAGCCGTTGCCGGATCGAAAGAACCACTCTTGCGCACGTTCGAATTTCTCGCACCATATTTGAGGGCGTTCGATGCGAATGCGCGCGCCTGAATTCTGGTATTCCGACCCGAACGACACTGTTGCCTTCGTGCTGAAGCCGCTGGGCTGGCTCTACGGTTTCGTGGGGCGCACGCGCGCTTCGATGGTGACGCCGTTCAAGGCGTCCGTGCCCGTTATGTGCGTCGGGAATTTGACCGCCGGCGGTACCGGTAAGACGCCGCTTGCGATTGCGATCGGCGAGCGTTTGAAGGCGCGCGGATTGCGCGTCTCGTTCCTCTCGCGCGGGTATGGCGCCGACGTTCCGGGCGCGATGGTCGTCGATGCGGCCGAAGACACCGCCGAAGAAGTGGGCGACGAACCGTTGATGCTGGCGCAGCATGCGATGACGATCGTGTCCCCGGACCGGCCGGCGGGTGCCAGGCTTGGCGTGTCGCGCGGGGCGCAGGTCGTGGTCATGGACGACGGGTTCCAGAATCCGAGCCTTGCGAAAGACCTTTCGTTCGTCGTCGTGGATGCGTCGAAAGGCTTCGGCAACGGGTGCCTTATTCCGGCGGGTCCGCTGCGCGAACGTGTGGAAGATGGCCTGGCACGCGCCGACGCCGTGATCGTCATGGGAACGGGCCACATCTTCCTGCCGATCGAGAAGCCGATTTTGCGCGCTTCGCTTGAGCCTCTGCCGGAGGAACGCGGGCGCCTTTTGAACAAGCGCGTGGTCGCGTTCGCCGGGATCGGCGAGCCAAAGAAGTTTTTCGCAACCGTCGAAGACTGCGGCGCCATCATCACCTCGCGGCACGAGTATTCGGACCATTATGCGTACAGCGACGATGATCTTGCGGACCTGCGCGACGTGGCGGCGCGAAACGACGCGACGCTGCTCACCACCGAGAAGGATCTGTTGCGGCTTGAGCCCGAGCTTCGCGAAGGGATCAGTTGCCTTAAAGTCGTCGCGAAGTTCGAGCCGGAATCGGCCACCAAAATCGACCAGTTGATCGAGCAATGTCTGACACGATTCCTGCCGCCGGCTCTCGCAAGGCACTGAAGAAAGTCTTCGCGGCGCCGACGATCGCTATGCAGGCGATCTACGCCCTCGAGTTCGCGCTCTTTTGGAGCGTGATGATGCTGTTTCGCGGGCTGGGTCTGCGGCGCGCGTCGGACTTCGGCGGGTGGCTGGCGCGCAAGCTCGGGCCGATGATCCCGGTGACGCGCCGCGCGCGGCGCGCGATGGCGCTGGCTTTCCCCTCGATGAGCGAGGCCGAGCGCGAGCGCAATATCGTGGCCATGTGGGACAATCTCGGCCGCACGTTCGCGGAGTATCCGCATCTCGACAAATTCTGGGCCGAGAAGCCCGCCGCGCGGATCGAGATTTCGGGCATGGAGCACGCGATGGCCGCGATCTCGAAGGGCCGCGGCGGGCTTTTCGTTTCCGGCCACTGCGGCAACTGGGAGACGATGCCGCGCTGCATCGCGGATGTCGGTCACAAGGGCACGCTCGTTTATCGGCCGCCGAACAATCCGTGGGTCGACGCGTGGATCGTGAAGCAGCGCAAGATCGGGTTGCCAACGCTGGCCGCCAAGGGCGGCGACGGAGCGCGGGCGATCATCAAGACGTTGAAAGAAAATGCGTTCATCGCGATGCTCGTCGATCAGAAGGCGAATGACGGGATCTCCGTTCCATTGTTCGGGCGCCCGGCGATGACCTCGCCCGCGGCGCCGGCGCTTTCGATCCGGCATAAGGCGCCGGTGGTGCCCGCGTGGTGCGAGCGGTTGCCGGGTCAACGGTTTCGCGTCACCGTCTATCCCGAGATCCAAGTGCCCGACACCGGCGACAAGACCAAAGACACGTACGAACTGGCGCTCCGGCTCAATCAGTTTCTGGAAGCGCGGATCGCCGAGAATCCGGCGAATTGGCTTTGGCTGCACAGCCGCTGGCCGAAAGGCTCCTAGGCTTTCGGCGCGACGAGAGCGGCGTCGAGGCGTTCGGCGAACCAGTTCAGGCGCCAGCAGAGATGCGGGCCAGTGGCGCGGCCGGTCTTGCCGACGGCGCCGATGACGGCGCCCTTCTCAACACGGTCGCCGACCTTCACGTCGAGGCGCGACATGTGCAGGTAGCTCGTCGAGACGCCATGGCCGTGGTCCAAGATGATGGTGCCGCCGGTGAAATAGAGGTCGGGTTCGGCCATCGCGACGATCGAGCCCAAGGGCGCGTGGATCGGCGTGCCGGTGCTGGCTGCGATGTCGACGCCGTAGTGCGGGCGCTTCTCGGCGCCGTTCAGGATGCGGCGGCTGCCGTAGACGCCAGTCACGGGACCCTTCACAGGCCACGCGAAGTCGTCGGCGAACCAGGCTTCGTCCGTGTCACGCGCGCGGGCGGCGCCGATGAGTTGATTGTCGCGTTCGATCCGCTTGAGCACGGAGGCCGGCGGTTCGACGTATTTTTCGGGCAAACCGTTGATGCGTTGAATCTTGTATTCGCGAGGCGCGATCGGGATCGATTTCGTTTCGACGGCGCCGCCCGCCAACTTGATGCTGAGGTCGGCCGGGTCTTTGCGATCGTAGGCGACGCCGAAGGCGAAGTCGCCGTTTGCGCTTAGGCCCAGTTTCTGGCCGTCGACGCGGACGCTCGCGCCTGGTTCGGTCTTGCCCCGGATCAGCGTGCCCTGCACGAACGCGCCGCGCAGCGCTTCTTCCGCGCGCGCCACGTGGCCCACGGCCACGAGCGTTGCGAGGCTGATGCCCGCTCTCAGAACGTTGCGGCGATCGAGCATTTCGCGCCTCACTTTTTGCGCGTCTCGCGGTAGCGTTTGTTCGCGATATCCGCGCTTGCGTAGGCTTCCTGCAGATCGACGTTCCAATAGCGCAGATCTTCCAGCGGAATGTGTGCCGCGCTCACCGCGCAGACAACGTAGGTGCCTTGCGTCAGGATTTGGTACTCGCCGTCGAGGTAGCGAAGGACGGCCAGTTTGCCGACGCCGCGTTCCATCATGTTCATGCGCGTATGCCTTTCGTTTCGACGCATAAGGTAGCGCGCGGGGCGTGCATCTAGAAGAGGTCTCCTTGGCCCGCGGTTTTCGCCTTTTTGCGGGTCGCGGGCGGTGCGGCGCCGGTGACCATCGAGCCCGTCGCGGTCGCAGGCGCGGTTCCGTCGGCGAAGGTGATTTCAAGTTTGTCGCCCGGCTTGATCTCCGCGCCGCGTTCGACGAGGCCCCTGCCCGCCTTTGCCACCAGCGCGAAGCCGCGGTCGAGCGTGGCGCGGTAGCTCAGCGTGTCGAGCAGTTTCGCGCTCGTCGTTAGGCGCGTTTTGAGATCGCCCATGCGGCGCTGCACCGAGAGCTGCATGCGGTGACTGAGATCGCTCACGCGTTCGCGCTGACGCCTTGCGCCGGCGAGCATCGGTTGCGGCGTCAAGGCCGCCGCCGCGCGGTCGAAGCGGGCGCGTTGGCGGTGGACGAGCAGCGTCAGTGCGCTGCCGAGATTCGCCGACGCGTGATCGAAACGCTGGCGCGGGATTTCGAGCAGGCGCTCGCGGCGGGGTAACGCGCGGGCGATGTCGGTCAGACGCTGGCGTGCCTGCGTGAAGAGGCGGTGGCGTCCCGTCTCCAACCGGTGCGCGCGATCCTTGATGGTCTGCACGAGTTCGCTGCGCACGGGGACCGCCATTTCCGCAGCGGCCGTCGGCGTTGGCGCTCTGCGGTCGGCGGCGAAGTCGATCAAGGTCGTGTCGGTTTCGTGGCCAACGGCAGAGATGAGTGGAATCTCGCTCGCTGCCGCAGCGCGTACGACGGCCTCATCATTGAAGGCCATCAGGTCTTCGATTGAACCACCACCGCGCGCGACGATCAGCACGTCTGGGCGCGGCACGCGGCCACCGGGTTGCAACGCGTTGAAGCCTTGGATCGCGGCGGTCACTTCTGCCGCCGCGCGTTCGCCCTGCACCGCGACGGGCCAGACGATGACGCGGCGCGGGAAGCGATCGCCCAAGCGATGCAGGATGTCGCGGATGACGGCGCCGGTGGGCGACGTGATCACGCCGATGACCTCCGGCAGATAGGGCAGCGCGCGTTTACGCTCCTCCGCGAACAGGCCTTCGCTGGCCAGTTTCTTGCGGCGCTCCTCGATCAGCTGCATCAGGGCGCCGACGCCCGCGAGCTGCAGCTGCTCGATCACGATTTGGTATTTCGATTGGCCGGGATAGGTGGTGAGCCGCCCCGTCGCCACGACCTCGAGCCCGTTTTGCGGCTCAACGCGAAGCGCGCGCACGTTCATCTTCCAGATGACGCCGCCCAAGACCGCGCGTTCGTCCTTCAGGTCCAGATAGACGTGGCCGGAGGTGTGGCGCTTCACGCCGGAGAGTTCGCCGCGCACGCGCACGAACGCGAAGTCGCGCTCGACCGTTTTCTTCACCGCGCCCGAGATTTCGCTGACCGTGTATTCGGGCACGTTGGCGGCGGGTTCTTCGCGCGCGATCAGCGGGGGCGAATCCGTGGAGCTCATGCACTCACCCTATCGGCGGTAAGACACTGGGACGACTGCGGTTTTGGGCGCGCGAGGGTGAAAAGTGCAAAATCGAATCCGTTAGATGCGTTAGAGCGGCGGATTTCTGCGGGTTTTGGTGTTTGGAATCCGTTAGGTCTGCGTTTGGTCGGCGTTTGGTGACGGGCGCGGACGCGCGAGAACGCAAAATCGAATCCGTCTGATGCGTCTGCAGCGCAGAGTTCTGCGGGTTTTGCCGTCTGGGATCCGTCTGCAATGCGTCTGGAAAGTGTCTGCGCGAGCGCGCGTCGGCGTGTGGCGCGGGCGGGCGCGATGCGGATACGAAATTTCGCCTGTAAAATCATAAGGGACAAATACAGAACATTGAGCAAAAAGTCAAGCAAAATCAATGATCTGTGGCCCGCCAAGTGGTTGCCGCCCACACATTCTGGAACACGATGTCCCTGTTTACTTGCTGACACGCTCAGCGAGCGCGGGTGAGGAGATCGATTCCCTCAGCTATGCGGCTCTTGGTCTGGCTGTCTGCCGTCTCCCGCCATCGTTCCAGTGCCGCCAACACAGCTCCAACATCGCAAAAATTCGAGGCCAACTCCGGATCCACTTTCCAGTAGTTGCCATTTGAGGAATTCACGTGACCCTTGATGCCATGCAAGAACTTGAGAGTGCCATCGACATTCTCGGTCACACTTGCAACCCAAGCGCGGACGGCATCTTGACCTGCAATATCTCAAATGGCAACTACTGGAAAGTGGATCCGGAGTTGGCC
>JANLXP010000346.1:0-1237 GCA_031365165.1 Alphaproteobacteria bacterium | reverse complement strand
CGCCAACTGCGACCGCGCAATCCACCCCATCGGCGCCTGCACGATCGGATAGTCGACACCTAACATCTTCGACAATCGATTTTCGATCCGCATGGCCTAACGCTGCCTCACCGTCCGCTTCGCCTTGATGACCAAGACCTCCGCCTCGTTGCGAAGCACGATCAACTCCGCGACGCTGTCCTTGGGGCCGTTGAGGCCGCGCGCAAAGAAATAGAACGGCGCCGTCGACTTCGCGTAGGTGCCGTTGAGCGCGATCACCTGGTCGCCCACCTTCGCACCAGCCAATGCAGCTGGCCCGTCCTTGGCGACTTTCGTCAGCGCAGGGAACGATTTCGTTTGCTCCATCGTTACACCGATCCCGTAGAGATCGTACGGCGGCGGGACGTCGGCCGCCGCTTGGAATACACCGGCTGCAAAGATCACACCCACCAGCAACGCTAGAACGCGCATCATTGTCTCTCTCCATAGTCAAAACCGCGCGGCACAATACCCGAACGCCACGCTTTTGATACCTAGTCAGCATTGGCACCGCCCCAACGCACGTGCAATCCTTGGCGTTATGGGGAACATCGAGACGGTCACGGCAATCCTGAATGGCGCCGCGCTTTACGCGGCGGCAGGCGTTGTGTTCGCGCTCGTGTTCTTGGTGCTCGGCGTGACGCGTATCGACAACGGCGCAAAGGGCGCGGGGCTTGCCTTTCGCCTGCTGATCCTCCCGGGCCTAATCGCGCTCTGGCCGCTCATGATCATCCGCTGGATTTCCGGCGGCCAACCGCACGGGTGAACGCATGCGAATTTGGCAGCGCCGGGCGCACCCTTGGGTTTGGCTTATCGTCGCGGCGGTCGTTGTGTTCGTTCTGATCGCCCTTGTTGCGGACCAACCCAATCTGCTGAGCTTGAGCTAGGCAAATGGCCGCAACCTACAAGCCCGTCATTTGGAACCGCCACAAGCGCATCTACGACGTGCTTCTGATCGCGGGCATCGCCACCTATCTCGCGATATTCATCGCGGTGGGCTATGCGACCGGCGACAGCGCGAACACGTCGATGGAAATCCTCACCATCAGCGCGCTCGGCGCCTGCGCATTTTTCATGTTGCATGTCGTGCTCGCCATCGGCCCGCTCGCGCGGCTCTCGCCGAAGTTCCTGCCGCTGCTTTACAACCGCCGCCACTTCGGCGTCGCCTTGTTCCTGGCCGCGGCCGCGCATGCGACGTATGGAACGATCTGGTATCACG
>JANLXP010000342.1:0-9920 GCA_031365165.1 Alphaproteobacteria bacterium | reverse complement strand
GCGATCACGACCGCAAACAATCTGCTCGCCGCGATGCTCGACAATCACATCTATTGGGGCAATGCGCT
The DNA here is from genome assembly GCA_031365165.1 of Alphaproteobacteria bacterium. Lineage (GTDB taxonomy): Bacteria > Pseudomonadota > Alphaproteobacteria > Micropepsales > Micropepsaceae > SZUA-430. Next base: position 9,852 of record JANLXP010000342.1, on the reverse strand, counting down.
GGGCATCGATCCGCGGCGCGTGTTCTGGCACCGCGTCGTCGACATGAACGACAGGGCGCTGCGCGAGATGGTGATCTCGCTGGGCGGTGTCGCGAACGGGTTTCCGCGGCAGGATGGGTTCGACATCACCGTCGCCTCAGAGGTGATGGCGATCTTTTGCCTGGCGCGCGATTTGAAGGATCTGGAGCGCCGGCTCGGCAACATTGTCGTGGCGCAGACGCGCGAGCGGAAGGACATCACCGCGCGCGATTTGAATGCGCATGGCGCGATGACCGTGCTCTTGAAAGACGCGCTGATGCCGAACCTGGTGCAGACGCTGGAGAACAATCCCGTATTCGTGCACGGCGGGCCGTTCGGCAACATCGCGCACGGCTGCAACTCCGTGCTCGCCACGACGACGGCGCTGAAGCTCGCTGACTATGTGGTGACAGAGGCGGGGTTCGGCGCGGATCTGGGGGCTGAGAAATTCTTCGACATCAAGTGCCGCAAAATGGGGCTTGCGCCGTCGGCCGCGGTGATCGTCGCCACTGTGCGCGCGCTCAAGATGCACGGCGGGGTCGCGAAGGAGAACCTCGGCGCTGAGAACGTCGCGGCGGTCGTGAAGGGTTGCGCGAACCTTTCACGCCACGTCGCGAACGTGCAGTCGTTCGGCGTGCCCGCGATCGTCGCCATCAACCGCTTCGACAGCGACACGGACGCGGAGATCGAGGCGATCCGCGCGGCGGTGAGCGCGCTAGGGGTCGAGGCCGTGCTCTGCACGCATTGGGCCGACGGCGGCAAAGGCACCGCGGAACTCGCACGGCAGGTCGTCGCGCTCACCGACAAAAACGGTGCGAAGTTCCGCATGCTCTATCCCGACGACATGCCGCTTTGGGAAAAGGTGGAGACGATTGCGACGAAGCTCTATGGCGCCAGCGAAGTCGTCGCCGATACGAACATCCGCCAACGCTTTCGCGAGCTGCAAGCGGCAGGCTTCGGCCGGCTTCCGATCTGCATGGCCAAGACGCAGTACTCGTTCTCGACGGACCCGCTGCTCAAAGGCGCACCATCCGGCCACGTTGTGGCACTGCGCGAAGTGCGGCTCTCGGCCGGCGCCGAGTTCCTGGTGGTGTTCGCCGGAGACATCATGACGATGCCGGGGTTGCCCCGGACACCGTCCGCGAACCACATCCGGCTGAACGACGCGGGTGAGATCGAGGGGTTGTTCTAGGCTTCAGTAGCCGAGGGCTGCGAACAGCGTCCGGCCGGTCATGAAAATGAGGATCAGCGAGCCAACGGTCCACAGGGCGGCGCGCATGTCGTGTGTCTGCGCCGTCAGATAGGCGGCGCGCGAGCAGAAGCGACGGCCCAGTCAAGACAAAGAGAAGCCCAGACGCGAGAAAAAACGGCACGTTCTCGAGATCGTTCAGGTGGATGCGCCGGATACGCTCAACCCGTTCGTCGGGCTCGAGTTGCTTGGGGCTGGGCGCGGGATTGAGCGGCGTCTTCTTCACGTCTTCCGGCGAGCGGAAGCCGCCGTTCGCCTGCATCATGCGCACAACCGTCAGCCACGACATACCGACGGCCTTCAAGATCATGATCGTGGCCGCGATCGTATAGGTGGCAAACACGGGGTTTTGTAGACTGAGTTCGCTCATCTCTTCCTCTTGGCCCTCGTTGAACAGGTTCGACTATAGGCAATTTTCGGAGGCTCACGACAAGCCGTGGCAACAAGATATCGTTGCCTGATGGCGCGATTTGGTCGGTTGGATTGGTTGCGCTAAAGGTGGCCTCGGAACACGGCGAGAAGAACAGATGAAAAACCCTGCTGGATGGTTTGTTGTCGCAGGTGCGTTGTTCGGCGCGACGGCGTGCACGACGACGAACGCGCCGCCGGATTTTGCGCAATGCAAGGGCGGCCCCGGAACAACCGACGATGCCAGATTGGCCGGCTGCACAGCGGTCATAGAGGCCGAGCGGCAAACCGACGAAGCGCGCTCCGACGCCTATTTCAGCCGCGCCAAACTTTTCTTGAGCAAGAAGGACTACGATCGGGCAATCGCAGATTTGGATCAAACGATCCGGCTGGAGCCCAAGGCGGTCGGCGCACTCACGCTTCGCGGCATGGCCTATTCAAACAAGGGCGACTACGATCGCGCCATCGCCGACTACACTAAAGCGCTGGAGCTCTATCCGGGATTGGGCATGGCGACGGGCGGACTGACCGAAGCCCGCGAGGCGAAGGCGCGTCTGGCGGGCGGACAGAAACGTGGCGACCCGCGCGCATGGTGCGACGGCAAAGCGCTTGCTGACGAGGGCTTTGCCCAAGATCTGCAGATTTCCGGTTGCACGACGCTGATCGACTCCGGACGTGAGACACGCGGTGCTTTGGCCGATGACTATTTGAAGCGCGCGAAAGCGTATGACTTCAGCGGGAGCGATCGGGACAAGGCTATCGCGGACTACGCTCAGGCGATCAAGCTGAAGCCCAACCTCGCCGAGGCTTATTTCAACCGCGGCACGCTTTATTTTCTTGGTGCCCAACACGATCTAGCCATCGCCGACTTCGACCACGCGATTAGACTGAAGCCGGGCCAAGCTCTTTATGTCAGCTATCGCGGCCAAACTCGTTATCGGAAGGGCCAATTCGCTGCCGCGATTTTGGACTTCGATCGCGCCATCAAGCTTCAGCCGAAAAACGCCGAAACGTTCGTGGATCGCGCGCGCGCCTTTATCGGCAAAGGCGACTATCGCCGCGCCGTCGCCGATTGCGATCATGCGATCGCACTCTCGCCCGTGAACAGCGTCACAGCGAGCTACAACACGCGCGGCGATGCGTACTTCCACCTCGGCGATTGGCACAACGCGATCGGTGACTACGATCGCGCGGTGAAGTTATGGCCCGAGTACGCCGTCGCCTTGTACGGACGGGGCGCCGCGAAGACCCACTTCGGGAACGTAGCGGACGGGCAGACCGACATGCAGGCTGCGCAAAAGCTCCAGGCCGATGTTGCGACGGTAGAGTCGAAGATCGGTATTGTGCCGGCAAAATAGCCGAGCGAGCGCGGCCTTCAACTTACGCGCGGAATCCGCAAGCCGCTGCCAAAGGTCGCGATGAGCAAGCCGGGCTCGATCAGCGCTGTCACCAAGAAATGACTGACGATGCAAGGCGCGAGGCTGCGCGCGCCCAGCACGTAGACCATTGCAAGGCCGAGCCCCAGTATTGTCGTCGCAAACACCGCGCCCATCGCGGTCTGCCAACTGCCTTTCAATCCGCCCCACACAGAATGAGCGACACCAAAGGCGGCGCCGGACGCGACGACTTGTACGGCTTCGTCTTGGCCCAGGCGCGCCAGCCAATCCATCAACAGCTTGCGAAAGAGAAACTCTTCCAGCGTTGCTGCGAAGACCGCCAAGATCACGGCAATCAGCTTCAGAGGATGCAGCCGGAACAACCATTCGCGCACCGAGGGTATGCCGGCGCTCCATGCGACATAACCAGCGGCCAAACCTGGGCCCGCGATCCACGCCGGAAGGATTTCGACGAAAGGTCCACGAAAGCCAAAGACCGCGAACATGTCGGACCGTAACCCGAACATGATCTTCGCAAAGAAGGGCGCCATGAACACGATGATCGCCATCATGACCAAGGCGCTCTTGCCTTCCGCGCTTAGCTTTGACCAACCCATTTGGGCATCCCCGCGATCCCGACAGCATTTGCAGCTATCAGCAATCGAGAGAAGCAGCAAACGTTAGAGCTGCAGCCGGTAGCCGACGCCTTGCTCCGTCATGATGATCGGACGCTCGCGTGTCGCTTGGAGCTTGCGGCGGAGTTGGCCGATGTAGACGCGCAAATACTCAGCGTCCGACGTGTGAGCGGGGCCCCAAACCTCGAGCAGGATTTGGCGTTGCGTGAGCACCTTGCCCGCGTGCTTCACGAAGAGGCGGAGCAAATCGTACTCCTTCGGCGTCAAGTGGATCGTTTCTTCACCGCGTTTGACGATCCGGCGCGCGATGTCGACGCTGAGGTCGTCGATCTTGAACACTGGCATCTCGCCTTGCTGACGTAAGCGGTGGCGCAGCGCGGCGCGCAGGCGTGCGGTCAGCTCCTCGATGCCGAACGGCTTGTTGACATAGTCGTCGGCGCCGAGGTCCAGCGCCTCAACCTTTTCAGCCTCGCGGTCGCGGGCCGAAAGAACCAGCACCGGCGTTTCGCCTTGCGCGCGTACGTGGCGCAGAACGTCCTTGCCGTCGCCGTCCGGCAGGCCGAGGTCGAGGATGATGAGGTCCGGCTGCTCGCTGTCCGCCAAGCGGCGGCCGTCGGCCACGCTGCGCGCTTCGATCACTTCGAAGCCGTTCGCGGTGAGGCTCGTGCGCAGGAAGCGCAGGATCTGCGGTTCGTCGTCGATCACCAAGATCCGCGGCTTGCGTTCGCTCATGGCGCGGCGGCCTCCGCGAATTCGTTGACCGGTTGCGCTTCGACCGGGAAGGTGATGACGAACGCCGCGCCGTGGCCTTGGGCGACCGGGCTCTTGACCTCTATCTTGCCGCCCATGGCTTCGACGAAGCCTTTGCAGATCGAGAGACCGAGGCCGCTGCCCGCCGGTTTCGAGTCGCTGCGCTGCACGCGGAAGAAGCGATCGAACAGCCGGTCGAGGAAGTCGGGCGGTATGCCGACGCCGTCGTCGACCACTTCGAAGGCAAGCGTACCGTTCTGCGCTTTGACCGACGCCCAGACGTGCTCCGCGCCCTCGCCATGCTTGATGGCGTTGTCGAGCAGGTTCACGAGGACGGTTTCGAGGAGCACGAAGTCGGCGCGCAGCAAAGGCACGTCCGGACCGATGCGCGTATCGATGGCGACATCCCTGACGCGCGGCGCGACGCGGGCCGCGGCCGACTCCAGGACTTCCGCGGGGTCGAGCCAATCGCGGCGAGGCTTCAGCTCGCCCGCCTCAAGGCGCGACATGTTCAGAAGGTTCGTCACATATTGGTCCAGCCGCTTGGTTTCGTCGACGATGGCGAGCAGCAGTTCATCCTTCGTGGCGCGGTCGAGCTTGTCATCGTCCTGGCGCAGCGTCGAGGCCGAACCCAGGATGGTTGTCAACGGCGTGCGCAGGTCGTGCGAGACCGACGACATCAGCGCTGTGCGTAGCCTGTCGGTCGCGGTCATGGCTTCGACGCGGGCGGCTTCCTCGGCGAATGTCAGGCGTTCGATCGCAACAGCGGATTGATCGAGGATCGAGTCCATCGTCTGCTGCATGTCTTGACGCAACGGCGGGTCGCCTTCGCCCTGCCGCAGACCCAATACGCCCACGATCTTTTTCGCGGTGCGGATCGGGCGGAAGTGCCAGGTCGCAGAGGGCAGCGTCGATGTCCCGTTCCCCGCGGGTTCGCCGTGCTGCATCGCCCAGCGCGCAGCCGCCATCGCGGCGGCGTTGAGCGCATCTTCCGGCGGCCAGGCATAGCGGATCTCAAGATCGCCTTGGGCCGGCAGCAGCGCGAGTGCGGGCAGTTTCGACAGCCGATGCGCTTGCAGCACGATCGCATGCAGCAAAGCGTCAGGCGTTGCCGATGCGCTGAGGCGGCGCGAGAAATCGAAGAGACCCTGCAGCGCGTTCGCGCGAGCTTGCGCCGCGTTCGCCTGGTCGCGCACACGGCCCGCCAAGAGGCCCGTCGTGACGCCCACAATCAGAAAGACGAAGAGCGTGAGCAGATCGCTCCAAGCCGAAATCCGGAACGTGTAGTAAGGCTCGGTGAAAAGAAAATTCCAAACCGGAAACGCGATCAGCGCTGTGGCGACGGCTGCACGAACACCGAAGCGTACGGCGCCGAGGAGCACGGCGGTCAGGAACAGCATCGCCATGTTCGGCAAGGTCGAGATCGCCGATGCCCCAAAGCCCAGCGCCACGACAGCGGCGACGCTGACCGGCGGGTAGACCCATGCACGCCAGGGCAGCGGCATGCCGGGCAAGCGAAAGACGCGTGGCGCGTCATGCTCGGGCACGACGATGTTGACCGGAATACCTTCCGACCGGCGGATCAACTCGTTGGCGAGCGAGCGGCGGAAGAACTGACGCCACCAGCTTTCGCGCGAGCGGCCGATAACGATCTGCGTGACGTTGTTGCGCCTGGCGTAGGCAAGAAGCTCGCCGGGTAGATCCTCGCCGACCAAGCGTTCGACGCGGGCTTGCAACTGTTCGGCAAGTTTGAGCGCTTCTTCGATCGTATCGCGCTGGTCGGCATCGGGCGCCGGCGCGTCGGAGCGTTCGACATTGATCGCAATCCACGGCGCGCCGATCTGATCGGCCAAGCGATGGCCAGCCCGGATCACAGTGCGGGCCGTCGCGTCGCGGCCGACGCACACCATAATTCGCTCGCCCGCCGGCCACGGCCCTTCGATTGCGTGCGCCTGCATGTAGCCGACAAGCTGCTGATCGACCCGGTCGGCGGTGCGGCGCAAGGCAAGCTCGCGCAGCGCGCTTAGGTTGCCCGGCTTGAAGAAGTTTTCGAGCGCGCGTCCGGCCAGTTCGCCCGCATAGACTTTACCTTCCTTCAAGCGCGCGATCAGTTCTTCGGGGGTCAGGTCGATCAGCTCGATATCTGCCGCCCGTTCCAGCACGCTGTCGGGCAAGGTCTCACGCACGCGTACGCCCGTGATGCGCGCCACGACGTCGTTCAAGCCCTCGATGTGCTGGATGTTCAACGTCGTGTGCACATCGATGCCGGCACGCAGCAGTTCTTCGATGTCCTGCCAGCGCTTCGGGTGGCGGCCGTCGGGCGGATTGGTGTGCGCGTATTCGTCGACGATCAGGACGCGCGGATGGCGCGCCAACGCCGCGTCGAGGTCGAACTCCCGCAGCGTATGACCGCCATAGGCGATCTGTTTGCGCGGTAGGATCTCCAATCCGTCGAGCAGCGCTTCGGTTTCTTTTCGGCCGTGCGTTTCGACAAGACCCACGGCGACATCGATGCCCTGCCCCTTCAACCGGCGCGCGCCTTCGAGCATCGCAAACGTCTTGCCGACGCCCGGCGCCATGCCGAGATAAATCTTGAGGCGCCCGGCGCCTTCGCGCGTTGCCTCAGCCAGAAGTGCGCCGGGCTCGGGGCGCAGAGGTTCGCGGCGTTCGGTCATGGCACCATAATAGAGCTAGGGGACGGCGGATGCAGCGTCCAGCGCGAGATTGAGCTTAAGCACGTTGACCCGCGGTTCGCCGATGAAACCGAGGGCACGCCCTTCGGTGTTGGCTTCGATCAACGTGGCAACGCGTGCCGGATCGAGACCCCGCGCCTGCGCGACGCGCGCCTCCTGGCGGTGCGCGTTCTCAGGCGAGATGTGCGGGTCAAGCCCCGAGCCCGATGCGGTGACTGCGTCGGCGGGGACCGGCGCGTCGCCCGGGTAGCGGGCAGTTTCGGCCTTGATCCGTTCGATCAGCTTCGCCGATGTCGGCCCCAGGTTCGAACCGCTGGACGACGCGGCGTCATAGCCGTTGGCCCCGGCGGCTGACGGACGGGGCCAGAAATACTTCTCGCCGGCAAAGGCTTGGCCGATCAATTCCGAGCCGACGGCCTTGTTGTCGCGCGTGATGACGCTGCCATTCGCTGCGGTTGGCGCGATTACTTGCGCGACGCCGGTGATGGCTAAGGGATAAGCGACGCCGGTGAGCAGCGTGAATAGGACGATCATGACGACGGCGGGGCGAAGATGTTCGAGCATTGGCGTCGTCCTTCAGACGAAGAGATTGACGATGACGTCGATGACCTTGATGCCGACGAACGGCGCGACGATGCCGCCGAGGCCGTAGATCAGCAAATTGCGCTGCAGAAGCGCCGCTGCCCCCAGCGGCCGATAGGCCACGCCTCTGAGCGCGAGCGGGATCAGCGCGATGATGATGAACGCATTGAAGATGACCGCCGAGATGATCGCGGTGTCCTTGTTCAGGTCCATGACATTGAGCGCCTGAAGCTGAGGATACGTCGCCAGAAACAGCATGGGGATGATGGCGAAGTATTTCGCTAGGTCGTTGGCGATCGAGAACGTGGTCAGTGCGCCACGTGTCATCAGCATCTGTTTGCCGATCGCAACGACTTCGATGAGCTTTGTCGGGCTTGAGTCCAAATCGACCATGTTGGCGGCCTCGCGAGCGGCCTGGGTTCCCGATTGCAGCGCGATGCCGACGTCGGCCTGGGCCAACGCCGGCGCATCGTTCGTGCCGTCGCCGCACATGCCGACCAGACGCCCCCCGGCCTGGGCCTTGCGGATGTAGTTGAGTTTGTCTTCCGGCGTCGCCTCAGCGATGAAGTCATCGACACCAGCTTCGCCCGCGATTGCGGCTGCGGTGATGCGATTGTCCCCTGTCACCATCACCGTCTTGATGCCCATCGCGCGCAAGGCGGCGAAGCGTTCTTTGATGTCCGGCTTCACGATGTCCTTGAGGTGAATGACGCCGAGCAACCGCTCCCCTTTGGCGACCGCGAGCGGCGTGCCGCCGGTGCGTGCGATGCGCTCAACTGCGTCATTGAAGTCGCTGGGCGCCGCGTGCCCGAGGACGCGCAGGATGCTGTCGACGGCTCCCTTGCGGTATTGAACCCCATCTACGTTCGTGCCCGAGATTCGCGTCTGCGCCGAGAAGGGCACGAAGTCCACGCTCTTGCTGCTCATGTCGGGCGTCTTGAGTCCGACTTTCGTGGTGGCGAATTCGACGATGGAGCGGCCTTCCGGCGTCTGATCCGAAAGTGACGATAGCAATGCGGCTTCTGCCAGTTCGCGTTGGGACGTTCCGCCCGTCGGAATCAGTTCGTCGGCCATGCGATTGCCGAAGGTGATGGTGCCGGTCTTGTCCAACAGCAGCGTGTCGACGTCGCCCGCCGCCTCTACCGCGCGCCCGGAGGTGGCGATCACGTTGAAGCGTACCAGACGGTCCATTCCGGCAATGCCGATCGCCGACAGCAGTCCGCCAATGGTCGTCGGGATCAAGGTCACAAAGAGGGCGATCAGCGTTGTGACCGACACTTGCGTGCCCGACCACGACGCCAGACCTACGATGGTGACGACGGCGACAACAAAGATCAGTGTCAGACCCGCCAACAGCACGTTGAGCGCGATTTCATTCGGCGTCTTCTGGCGCTTCGCGCCTTCGACGAGTGCGATCATGCGGTCGATAAAGGTCTGACCCGGCGCGGCGGAGATCCGCACGACGATCCAATCGGACAAGACCTGCGTGCCGCCTGTGACGGCTGAGCGATCGCCACCGGCCTCGCGAATGACCGGCGCGGATTCGCCGGTGACCGCGCTTTCGTTGACCGAGGCCAGGCCTTCGATAATCTCGCCGTCGGATGGGATAAGATCGCCGGCTTCGACCAGCACGACATCACCGACCTTGAGTTCGCCCGTCCCGACTTTTTCACTGCGCGCGCGGTTCTTTGGATCGATGAGGCGCTTTGCCAAGGTCTGCGTGCGCGTCTTGCGCAGGGCGGCCGCTTGCGCCTTGCCGCGGCCTTCGGCGACCGCTTCTGCGAAATTGGCAAACAGCACGGTGAACCAGAGCCAGATCACGATCTGCAACTCGAACGCGACGCTCGATCCGCCAACCGCAATGTCACGGAGCAGGATAGCGGTGGTCAGCAGCGACACCACCTCGAGCACGAACATCACCGGGTTCTTCATCAGCGTGCGTGGATCGAGCTTGACGAAGGCCTGGCCGATGGCCGGCACGACGATCGCCGGATCGAACAGCGTGGCCGCAGCCGTGCGTTTGCGCAGTTTGGAGGTTTCCATGATGGCAACTCCGATTATTCGTCAGAACACCGTGCCGGCCTGCATCGCCAGATGTTCGGCGATGGGTCCGAGCGCGAGTGCCGGGAAGAAGGTCAGCC
>JANLXP010000307.1:0-1057 GCA_031365165.1 Alphaproteobacteria bacterium | reverse complement strand
CCCGTTCGCTTTGAAGCCGCGGCGTTTGCGGCCGCGGCGTTTGCGGCGTCGCTTTTGTTTTCGGGCGGGTTCGGCGCCTTCCATGAGGGCCAGCAACATGCCATCGCGCAAGCCGCGGTCGGCGACGCGCAGGCGCGGCGGGGTCCAGAGCGTGAAGATCGCCTCGAAGATCGCGAGACCCGGGATCACCAGTTCAGCGCGCTCCGGTCCGATGCAGGGATGAGCGGCGCGGCCTTCACGGCGCATCGCTTTTAGGTCCGCGATCACGCGCACGATCTCGTCGCGCTTCAACCACTGACCGTCGACCTTCGAGCGCTCGTAGCGCTCAAGGCCGAGATGAATGCCCGCGATCGTGGTCACGGTGCCGGAGGTACCGAGCATATGGAACACGCCGGCAGGGTGGCCGCCGGGCGGTGCGAGGCTTGCGATTGCTTTGAGGCGGCCTTTCACTTCGGCCAGCATTTCCTCGTAGGCGCCGGGGTCGTCGAGGCGGCCGGGGAATTTTTCGCTGAGCGTCACCACGCCGAGCGGCATCGAGCCCCAGCGCAGAATCTTCGGCGGGCGGCCGTGTTCGCGCAGGTCGAGCCAGATGAGTTCCGTCGAGCCGCCGCCGATGTCGAAGACGAGTGCGCCTTTATCGTTGCGATCGAGCAAAGGTGTCACGCCGCGCGCGGCGAGGCGGGCTTCTTCGATCGGTGGGATGATGTCGAAGTGGAGACCGGTCTCCTTTGCTACGCGTGCGACGAAGGCGGGGCCGTTCGTCGCCGTGCGGCAGGCTTGGGTCGCGATCGCGCGCGCGTTCGTCACGCCGCGCTTGCGCATCTTCACGGCGCAGATGCGGATCGCGTCGATCGCGCGTTGCATCGCGGCGTCGGAGAGTTCACCGGTTTGATTCAAGCCTTCGCCCAGGCGAACCGTGCGCGAGAAGGAATCGAGGACGCGGAAACCCGACTGGTCCGGCTTTGCGATCAGCAGCCGGCAGTTGTTCGTGCCTAAGTCCAGCGCCGCGTAGATGTGGCCCGGCCGGGGACGTTCCGGCATCGTGTCACTCTTGGCC
>JANLXP010000246.1:0-1446 GCA_031365165.1 Alphaproteobacteria bacterium | reverse complement strand
GCCCCCAATTTGTCATGGTCCGCGACGGCGGACCACCCGCGACTTGAGGGGATATGGGCTATTGCTTGCGGGTCACAAACGGCAAGGTCGACGTGAGCCCGCCGTCCACCGGGAATGCCTGCCCATTGACGTAGGACGCCTCGTCCGACGCCAAGAACAACGCCATCGCCGCGATCTCCTCGGGATGCCCGTACCGTGCGGTTGGGTTGAGTTGCCCAATCCGCCCCTCGTTCCCGCGGGCCCGCGCGCCGTCGAAGATCGGCTTCGTCATTCCCGTCTCGATCAACCCAGGACAGATCGCATTCACGCGCACGCCCGTGCCGTAAAGCTCGTTCGCAGTCACTTGCACAAGCGAGATCACACCTGCCTTCGACGCGCTATACGGCGTAGGCCCCGCGTTCGCGCGAATGCCAGCAACGGAAGCGGTGCAAACGATCGCCCCCTTCTTCTGCGCCACCATCAGCGGCACGACATGCTTGATCGCGAGGAACGGCCCGATCAGGTTCACGCGTAAAATTTCTTGCCACTGCTCGACCGTCTGCTCGACGATCGGCACATAGCCGCCGGAGATTCCGGCATTGGCATAAATCGCATCGATCCCGCCGAATTCTTTGACAGCCCGCGCGACATAGCCTTTCACGTCGGCTTCCGACCCCGCATCGGCCGTCATCGCGACAGCGCACCCGCCAGCCTTGGTGATCGCCTCGACCGTCTCGTGCACGGCCTCGGTCTTGTCCACGCAAAGCACCGAGGCGCCCTCGCGCGAAAACAACTTTGCCGATGCGCGCCCGATGCCGGAACCCGCACCGGTTACGATCGTTCGCTTGTCCTGCAGTCGCGCCATGAGTCCCTCATCGTTGCTTGAAGTGAACCTTCAAGCGTATTTAGCACAGCCGTTCAGGCACTGTGGACCACGCGTCTTGGCATCCGCCGCTCACTCGCGTCTCGTTCGCGAAAACAACGCAACGACCAAGATGTAGGCCACAAGGCCCAAGAAAAGCATCAGGGGTATCGGATCGTCTTCAAGAAGCGAAACGATCGTGCCAAAGAGTGGCATCATAGCGCGCTCTCCTAAATGGTCCCGATCACCGGTACTCGTCGTTGATCGTGTCGAGCATCTTCGACCCGGGCGACAGCTCCTTCGCGTTCAGCCGGTTCAGCGGCACATCAACCGTGCGCAAGAACGCGTGCATGTCGCGCGGGGTCGGGTCGAGATAGAGCAGACCGGTCACGACCTCGCCCTTCTCGTGATGCGATTGCAGATAGTTCATCGCCGCCACTTTGTTCGTCGGATCGTAACTGTCGGCGAGCTTGTGCAAGCGTATGATCGAACCGTCGTGCTGCTCGACGTCTTGCACGGTACCTGGCTTGTAGTCCGTCACGATCTCGGCGCGCCCCTCGAAGAAGTCGAGCTTGTTCACCGCATCGTTGTGGTCGCGCACGAAG
>JANLXP010000248.1:0-8904 GCA_031365165.1 Alphaproteobacteria bacterium | reverse complement strand
CTCCATCGTCGCGCATGGAGAGTGGGCAATCCATCCAGAGTACCCGGACGCGCTGATCCTCAATCGGCTTCAGGACGTCCAGCAACTATGGTTCTTGCGAGACTTCGAGGCGATCTCCAACAGAACGGTCAAGCTGTTCCGAGCGCAGAATTCGTTTCTTCTTCCGATCGTTCGCCGGGCTCAGACCAGGTGACGCCGCCGCCTAAGATCGCTTCGATAGTGTCCACGATGCTTGCCGCAGAGTCCGGTGTGAGCCCAATAGGGCCCTCAGGCCCGTCGCCGCAGCGGTAGAGCAGGAAGGCGATAGCCATTGCTTTGCGGTCCATGCCGCACCTGTTTTCGGCACCCCCTCAGCAATGCATTGGCGACGTACAACTTCGAGGGGGTGCCTCGCAGAAAAACACAAACCGGCCTGTCACGCCTCAAAACAGGTAGTGACAGAGTTTGCATTTCTCAAGTATACAATCGCCAATGAGCATTCGTGAAGGTTGGAAATCTGCGGTTTCCAGATCTCGTCCGTTTCTCACGCGTCATCGACCGTTGAGGCTTCGAGTTCGGCTTGCACTGGAAGTTCGTCGCGGCGCGCGATCGTGCCGAGCCATTCCTTGCTCCATTTGTTGTGCGTGATCTCGCGCAGTTGGCGTTGCGCGCTGTCGACGGTCGGCGGCTTGCCCGACCCTACCCTGGCGGCCAGCGTTGCCGTGCCGACCGAGAGCCCCTTGAAGGCTTGGTACTCCCGGTGCTCGGATGAACTCCAACCCAGGATGCGCTGCTTGACGATCGATTGACGCAGCAACTGCACGCCTTGGCGGAACAGCCCCAGCGTGCGGATGTCGGCATCTGTGAGCGTCAGTTCGCTAGCGATGCGCAGCAGGATTGCTTCGACGTTCGCCTCGAGGGCCGCGGCACGGCGCATAAGGTCCCAGAGCGTGGTGTCTTCCGTTTCGTGGTCGGCGTCGCGGAATGCATAGTTGCAGAGCTTCCAGAGCGCGAAGAACTCGCCATAGAGCCGGTAGAACTCGGCGACGCTGGCCAGGCTGTTTTCGCGCCGACGTTGCTTGAGCGCCCAGTCGGATGTCAGCTTGTTGCCGACGAGCCAAGCCAGGCCCACCGCGACCACCGGTCCGATGAGCGCTTTGGCGATTTCAAATCCGATGGCGTCGAACATGGCGCTGAACCCTCGGCAGGCAGAATCGCTGCTTAGCGCAGAATTTCGACCAACAGCACCCACGTTGCCAGTACGCCCGTCACGACCGCAAGCAACGTGCCCGCCGCGAGCCAGAAGAAGCCGGTGGCGGCGCCGGCCATAAGTAGGCCGCTGCCGATGATCATGGGGATGGCCGTGAGCTGGCCGAGCGCCACACGGAACGCGAACGGTCCCATGCGGCTATCGCGGCAGGCGCGCGCCTGAATGCCGACGCACGCCGTCCATAAGGCAGCCGCGACGAGTAGGCACGCGGTGCCAAGCGTGGCCGGAGACGCCGGCATGAGCGCGATGCTGCTCAGCACCATCGAGCCCACCAGCATGACGAGCGCCTCTGCCGCGCGCGCCGGGAGCTGTGGCGTCTCCAGGATCTGTTTCAAGTTGATCGAGATCGCGACAATGACGAGACCGCTCAACGCCGCGCTGGCACCAACCTGCGCGGCGAAGAATGCGGTCCATGCCGCTGCATCGGGGCTCATCGTTAGAGCAGATCCCCGCCGCAAGCGCTGGCCGTCGTGCCGTGGGCTTTGAAGGCCTTGATAACGTTGCGGCCCGTCGTCCAGCGATGCACTTCATCGGGACCGTCGACCAGGCGTTGGCTTCTGATGTGCGTGTACCAGGCGGCCAGCGGCAGGTCGCGGCTGTAGCCCAGCGCGCCGTGAAGTTGGATCGCGGTGTCGACGACTTTGTGGACCATGTTCGCGAGGTAGACTTTCGCGATGCCATTTTCTTGGCGCAAGTCCATCTTGTGTTCGGCTTTGTATGCGATGTGCATCAGCATCAGACGCGCGATGTAGAGCTCGCTGGCGCAGTCAGCGAGCATGAACTGCACCGCTTGGCGTTCGTCGAGTTTCTTGCCGAAGGTCGAGCGCGTCGTGACGTGCTCCGTCGCCATGTCGATCGCGCGCTGCGCCATCGAAACGTTGTGCATGCCGTGGCGCAGGCGTCCGTACGCCAGACGGTGCTGGCCCATCGCAAAACCCTTGCCTTCGCCGCCCAGCAAATTTTCGGCCGGCACTTCAAGGTCCGTGATCTCGATCTCCGCGTGGCCGCCGCCCAGGATGTGCGACAGCGGGCCTTCGATCGCCATCGTCTGGATGTTGCGCTTGATCTTGTAACCGGGGTTCGGGAGTTCGACGAGGAAGGTCGAGTATTGCTGATGGCGCGGTGCGTCGGGATCGGTCTTTGCCATCACGAGTGCGATGTCGGCGACGCTGGCCGCGCTCGAGAACCACTTCTCGCCGTTCAACACGTAGCGGTCGTTGCCTTTCTTCTCCGCGCGCGTCTGCATGCCCGTGGCGTCGGCGCCGGCCGCTTTCTCCGTCATCGAGTAGCAGATGCGCTTTTCGCCGTTCAGCAGCGGCTTCAGGAACTTCTCCTTCTGATGTGGCGTGCCGTGCTCAAGCAGCGTGAGCATCGTGGCGTCGTCCGGGCCTTGCGTGTTCATCGAGAGCGCGCCGAGGTAGCTCTCGCCCAGTTCCATTTGGACCAGCGCGTTCGCGAGTGGCCCAAGGCCCATGCCGCCGTGTTCCTTTGGGATAAACGGGCACCAGAGTCCTTGTGCGCGGGCTTTCTTGCGGAGTTCGCCCAGCACCGTTTTGTAGTCCTCGCCGTCGATCAGCCGCTTCTCGGCCGGCACGCATTCGTCGTGGACCCATTTGCGGATGCGCTCGCGTAGCGCCTTGGCTTCAGCCGGAATTTGGAAGTCGATCGCCATCTTGGTTTCTCCATATGAATATCGGTGGCGGAGCCTA
This sequence comes from Alphaproteobacteria bacterium, assembly GCA_031365165.1. Lineage (GTDB taxonomy): Bacteria > Pseudomonadota > Alphaproteobacteria > Micropepsales > Micropepsaceae > SZUA-430. The sequence continues at coordinate 5,946 of JANLXP010000248.1, read as the reverse complement.
GCACGGGGTTTTGGAAATGCGCCCTCCCCTGCCCTGACTGCCCAGTTTACTGTGCGTCAACGCATGGCGACGCGGCGGCGGACGCGTTAGAGTTGCCGCGCATGTCCGGCACCTCTTCACGTCCCATGACCGTCGGCGCGCTCGTCGAGCGTGCGCGCGGGGTCAATCTTGTTTGCAAGTGCGGGCACAAGACGGCGCTGCTGCCGGATCAGTTGGCGAAGCTCGCGCATCCGGCGACGCGCCTGCTCGACTTCAAGCGGCGCTTTCGTTGTTCGATGTGCGGACGCAGTGGTGCGTCAGACGAAATCCGCATGACGACGTTCGCGCTGACGGCGGCACTTGGCGAGCGCGCCGCGCCCGGCCCTCGCGCGCGTCACTAAAACTTACGCTGTGCCGATGCCGAGCCGCTCACGCCAGAGGCGCACTTCGGCTGCGAGTTCCGCTGGCGGGTTGGCTGGGTTCACGATGGCATTGCGGAGTGCGGGGTACGGGTGCAGTAGGCGCCGTTCCTGTTGGAAGCTTAGCCACACGGGCAAGTCGCCGTGGTCGATGAAGGTCTGCAGGGCGGCGCGCGCGCCGGGACTGTCGAGGTCGGCGAGCGAGTTGATCGCACGAGCGATGACGAACTGGCGCTCGAATGGGTTCTGCGGCGGGTTCACCGTCTCGATCGAGAACATCACGCCGATGCGATCCGGCCGTAGCTCGTCCGGCATTGTCGCGACGCGCCGCCAGAGACAATAGAATGTGCGGCAGGGAGCTGGCCTGCTCTCGTAGATGCCGCAGTTCGATCCGGTGCAATGCGGGCACATGACGCCGGGCGGCTTGCGCAGCGTCGGGGCATCGATCGTCGGAATCTTGCAGCATGCAGTGCAGCTGCCGCATTCGCGTCCTGGCGCCAAGTCCGCCGTCATCGAGCCTCATCTCCCCCTTCGCCTTCGCACAGTAGCGGGCCGTGCGGGACCGTTTCAACGGGGAAGACGGGGCTTGGTGTATCGACTCTGGCGGGTTCGGCATGCTGACATCGGGGCCTTGAATTCGAGCAAAGGAGAGTGTTGTGGCGTTTTATGTGGACGGATTTGTCATTCCCGTGCCGACCAAGAATCTCGCCGCCTACCGCAAGATGGCGGCGCTTGGGGCCAAGGTATGGATGGATCACGGCGCAGTGTCGTATGTCGAGTGCGTGGCGGACGACGTGAAGCCTGGGAAGGTGACCTCGTTTCCGCAAGCGGTGAAGCTGAAGGACGGTGAGACCGTCATCTTCTCTTGGATCACGTTTAAGTCGCGCAAGGATCGCGATCGCGTCAACGCGAAGGTGATGAAGGATCCGCGCATGAAGATGCCGCCGAACGGTATGCCCTTCGACGGGATGCGCATGTTCTACGGCGGCTTCAAGACCATGGTAACGCGCTGAGACGGTGCTGGAGCTTGTCGCTCCGTTACTGACGCCAACGACGGCTGTCGCGGTTGTGCTGGTGGCGTTCGCCGGCGTGCTGCGTGGTTTCTCGGGTTTCGGGTCGGCGCTGGTGTTGGCACCAACGCTGGCGGCTCTCTATCCGCTGACCGAAGCGGTGCCGCTCGTCATTCTGCTCGAAGTCGCGCTGTCGTTTCAGTTGCTGCCCGGCGCCGTGCGGCTGGTCGTGTGGCGCGAGATTGGCGTCATGTCGGCGGCCGCGCTGCCGGGGTTGGCGCTCGGCGCGTGGTTGCTCGCTGTCGTGCCCGGCTACGCGTTGCGTCTCAGCATTTCTGCGTTGATCATTGTGTTCCTCGCGCTGATTGCGCTGCGGGTTCGGCGGCGCGGTGCAAAGACCACAGCTGGCCTTGCGGGTGCTGGCTTGCTTTCGGGGGTCGCGAACGGCGCGTCGGGCGTCGGGGGCCCGCCGATCGTGCTCTACTACCTAGCAGGCGACGATAGTTCGGCCGCGCTGCGCGCGACGGTGATCTGTTATTTCTTCATCATCGACGTCGTGTCGGCGGGCATCTATGGCGCGCAAGGTTTGCTCACGCGGGATGTGCTGATGCTGGCGTTGCTCTGCCTGCCTGCATCGATCGCCGGCGTCTGGCTCGGAAGCCGCTGGTTCGACGGTGCCTCCGAAGAGCTCTACCGCCGCGTGGCCTATGGCATCATCGCGGCGGTCGCTTTGCTTGGTCCGTTCGTGTGATCAACCCAGAACGAAGTCAATATCGACGATCACATTCTGCCGGGTGACGTTCGAGGGCCTGTAGCGCCAAGTCTGGACGGCACGAACAGCCTCAGCCTCGAAATACCCGCTTGGTCGCGCGCCGACGACACGCACGTCGCGCACGCTGCCGTCGGGCATGATCGTAATCGCGAGCCGCACGTTGCCTTCGACCTGGCGGTCTTGAGCAACACGCGGATAGCGCGGCAGGCCCTGAACGAGAGGTGCCTCATCTATCGGTCGGTTCATCACCAGTGTGGTGGCTTGCGCGGTTGATTCCGCTGGCGGTTGTGGTGGGAAACGCAGCGGTTCAACGAGTGGAGTGACCGGCGGCGCCAGCGGCTGACGGGGCCGAATTCGCGCGGTTTCGATCTCGTCTGGCTTGATCACGGGAGGCTTTGGCGGGAGGAAAACCGTGCGAATTGTGGGCGGCTCGTCACTCGGCAAAGCGAGGGGTGGTACGACATTGAACGCCACGGCGACGTAGTAGAGCACCACCGCGTGGAAGATCAGCGAGAACAGGATGATTTGCGGCGTCCAAGTACGCGGGCGCCCTTGAGCAATATTCATATGTAGCTCTCCGGCTATGAGACATTTCCGTGCGCCAGGATAGCTATCAGTGTTCGATTCGTTCAAGACCCGCTGGCTTGCGTCATTTTCGACGGCCAAAACGAAAGAGGCCGGAAAACCGGCCCCTGAACGCGCTGCGATGTGCGGTTTGCCTTAGTCGACGACGTCTTCGGCGACGAGGGCTTTGTTCTTGTAGCCTTCGTGGTCGATCTTATCCATCAGACGCATCACGTCGGCGTAGATGACCTTTTGGTCGGCGCGAATGAAGATTTTGCGCTCCATATTGCCGCCGGCCTTTTCTTTCAGCGCGTCGGGAAGCGTCTCGAACGTCGCTTGAATTTCGCCGGTGCTTTGGGTGCCGACGTTGATGGTGCCGGTATCCTGCAAGCTTACAAACACCGGCTCTACAGGATCCGGCGGCATTGGTGTTTCGGTGGGCGGCGGCAAATCGAGCGGGATGCTGATCGTCGCCAGTGGCGCCGACACCATGAAGATGATGAGCAGCACCAACATGACGTCGACGAACGGTGTCACGTTGATTTCAGCGTTATCGCCGTAGCGGCCTCTTTTTCCGCCTGCGCTTTCGCCAGTTCCGACTGTTCCAGCCATAGGCCTTCAGAGCTCCCGCTTATTCCAAGCGCCAGGTGATTTCGATCGGCGCCTTAATCGCGCGGCCGGCCGCTTTGTACCGATAGCGCTTCACGCACTGCTCGCTCGCCTGTTCGAACCACCCCGGCGGCGACGCCGACACAATCTGCACGTCCCCAACGCTTCCATCGGGGTTGATCGTGATCGACATAAACACCTTGCCCTCTTTCTCAGCCTCTTCCGCGCGCTTCGGATAACGGCACGGGGGCTTTGAAACAGGACTGTCGATGACTTGCTTGTCGGACAGGATCGTCGTGGCATCCGACGTGCTTTCGGCCGGCGGCTGCGGCTTCAACGGCACCGGCGGTACTCGCACAGGTGCGGGCGGCGGCGGTACTGGGCGCGGACGGAAGCGCGGCTTTTCCTGCACGACCTCTTCAGGCGGCGGTGGCGGAGGAGGCGGTGGCGGCGGCGGCGGCGCTACCGCCAAGACCTGCTCTTCCGGCTCGTCGATGATGCTCGGGATGATGCCCCACGTCACGGCGACGTAGTACAGCAGCCCCAAATGGAACAGCACGGAGACGATAATCGTGATGTAAACCGTGCGCCTATCCATGGCGGTCCATTACCCGATCTCTTGAACTACTGGCCGGTCGAAGTCACAGGGCGATCCTCGGCCACCAGGGCGATCTGATAGAACCCAGTGTCCTGAATAACGTTCATCACCCGCATGACTTCTTTGTACTGCACGGTTTTGTCGGCGCGGATGAAGACCCGCCGGTTGTAGTTGTTGCCAGCTGCGGAAACGAGGCGCGCCGAGAACTCGCTGTACTTCACCTCGATGTCGCCGATGTAGACTTTGCCGCTTGCTTGCAACGAAACGTAAACCGGGTCCTTCACCTTGGCGGCGCGAGCCGTCGACGGCGGCAATTCGACTTTCACGTTCACGCTGGCCAAAGGTGCTGCCACCATGAAGATGATCAGCAAAACCAACATGACGTCCACGAAGGGCGTCACGTTGATTTGGCTGTTGTCGTCGTACCGCTTGGACGCCATGTTCGCTTACTCGACCTCGCGCGCCACGCGCACGGCAACTTCGTTGGCGAAGTTGTCCATGCGAGTTTGGTACGCGCCAATGCGGCGAGCAAACATGTTGTAGAAAATAACCGAGGGAACGGCCGCAAAGAGACCGAACGCGGTCGCGAACAATGCTTCGGCAATACCAGGCGCGACAACCGCGAGGTTCGTCGTCTGGGTTTGGGCGATACCGATGAACGAGTTCATGATGCCCCAAACCGTTCCGAACAGACCAACGAACGCGCCGATCGAACCGACGGTGGCGAAGATGCCCATACCGCTCGACAGGTCTTCGCCGACTTCGGCTTGAACGATCGCCAAGCGTTGAGCGACGCGACCGCCGGCGCTGCCCTTTTTGCCGGCGCCGAGTTCTTCGCCTGCTGCAATCGCCATCTTGCCGAGTGGATTGTTCTTGAAGTTTCGCGCAGCCGCCTTGCCGGCGTCTTGGACCGAACCAGCGCTGCGGAACGCGTTCAGGAGGCGGTTCGACGTTCCGTTCAGACCGGAGAAGTACGAGAGCTTCGAGATCATGATCGCCCAGGTGACGACCGACCAGAGCACGAGGAGCACGATCACCACCTTCACGACGATCGTCGCGCCGAGGAACATGCTGATCGGCGTGATGTCCGGTCCCTTCGGTTCTTCTGCTGGCACGGCGGCCGCTGGCGGCGTGGTCGCCGCTCCGTCCGTCGGTGCGATGGGAAGTCCATCCGGTCCGATCGCGGGCGGTGCGGGTTCGCCCGCAGGCGCCGCCGCCGGGTCCGTCGCCGGTGCAGCGCCCGGCTGAGCCGGTGTCGCGCCCGGCGCTGGTTGAGTTGTGGGAGCCGGTGCCGGCTGTGCCATTGCCACGGACACCATCATGGTGAGCCCCAGCATCAATCCTGCCGCGGCAGCAACGCGCGCGATCGTCATCCGATTACCCCTGTTGACTGTTACACGTCCCATAACCACTTGCCTTCCGTCGACAAAGTTCACTGCCGTTCGACTCATACCACAACGCACAGCAAACACAGCGGCTGCACGCCGCTTCATGCTTAACACCAAGATTTCGACCGAGACAGTTTCTCAGGCCGTAACCATTTGCGATGTTGTTGGAGATAATAAGCCGCGTCTGAACTGGACTAGCCTGTTATCTCGAACAGGTCGCGCCTAATGGCCCGACTGCCCGATGATCCCCCGCCCGAAACCCACAAAGAACTTTCACGCCGGAAAACCGGCGCAACCCCGAGTTGGGTTATCTCAAAGAATCAGAGCACAGGCAAACTGAAAAACGGACACACTGTCCCCAAGGTAAAGTCGCGGAAAGTATGCCTTTCCCCTTGGGATTGCAGGGCTGCGGTTGGGTAAACGCCGCGGCGTGTCAGAGGTCAATCGTCATGCCATCGAACGCAGGTTCTACCCCGTCCGGCAACGAGCGACGCAAGGTCTGGTAGTCCAAGTCCGTGTGGAGGTTCGTCAGAATTGCGCGCTTCGGCCGCACGCGTTCGATCCAGCTCAATGTCTTTTCGACGTGCGCGTGTGTCGGATGTGCACG
>JANLXP010000240.1:0-1421 GCA_031365165.1 Alphaproteobacteria bacterium | reverse complement strand
ATCGTCGCGATCAAACCCGACACCGGCGAGATGGCCTGGTACTTCCAAGAAACGCCGGGCGACACCTGGGACTACACCGCCACCCAGCACATGATCCTGGCCGATCTTGAGATCAACGGCGCGCTTCGCAAAGTTATCATGCAAGCGCCGAAGAACGGTTTCTACTATGTGCTCGACCGCGCAACGGGCGAGTTCATTTCGGGCAAGAACTACATTCCTGTCACGTGGGCGAAGGGTCTTGATGCAAAGGGTCGTCCGATCGAGGACGCAAGCAACGCCTATCGCGACAACCCAAAGATGGTGCAGCCCTCGCCGCACGGCGGCCATAACTGGCAGCCGATGGCGTTCAATCCGACGACCAAGCTCACCTACATTCCGGTGCAGCTGATCCCGCAAATGTTTGCGTTCGACAAGACGCGCTCGGTCAAACCGGGCGTCTGGAACACGGGCCTCGATTTTGGCGCGATCTCCACGTTGACGATGCAAGCCATCGCGAAGGGCCAGGCCCTGCCCGTGCCCGAGGCCTATCTGCTGGCCTGGGATCCGATCAATCAGAAAGAGGTCTGGCGCGCGAAGCACCCGACGTTCTGGAACGGCGGCGCGCTGACGACGGCGGGCAACCTGGTCTTCCAAGGATCGGGTGATGGCATGATGACGGCTTGGAAAGCCGACACCGGCGAAGAAGTTTGGAAGATCGACGCCAAGACCGGCATCATCGCTCCGCCCGTGACCTACAGCGTCGACGGCGAGCAATACATCGCAGTCGCCGCCGGCTGGGGCGGCGCAGTCGTTGCCTTCACGCCGGAACCAGCGACCGCAATTCTAAAATACGGCAACGCGGGCAAGATCTTCGCGTTCAAGATTGGCGGCCAAAAGACGATCGAAGCACCGGTGATCCCGCAAACGCCTCTGGTCGAACCGCCGGCCGAAACCGCGAACGCGGCAACGATCGCGAAGGGCGACCAGACGTTCCATCGCTACTGCGCCGTCTGTCACGGCTTCTTCGCGATGAGTGCTGGCGTCGTACCCGACCTGCGCTACTCCACGCCGGAGACGTTGGCCCGCTACAAAGAAATCGTTCTGGACGGCGAGCGCAAAGCAAACGGCATGGCCTCCTTCGCCGACCAGATCAACGAAGACGACGTGAAGGCAATCCACGCCTACATCCTCCACGGCGCCCACCAAGCCTACGACGCCCAACAAAAAGCTGCGGCCACGCCACCGGCCGCGCCGCCGGCTCCGAACTAGCATTCCGCTAAGGGGCCGTAGGCGAAATCGCCCGCGGTCCCTGGCGCTCATTAATCTCTCCCGCCTTGCTGGCGCGGCGCTGCCGGGGTACCAACGCGGCCCTGGATTAGAGAGCGATGAGCGACAAACCCGTCAAAGCCAATGCCGAAAAGCCGCGCGGCTTCCGCGACCGG
>JANLXP010000224.1:0-2249 GCA_031365165.1 Alphaproteobacteria bacterium | reverse complement strand
GGCTCTACTATTTAACCTATCTGTTAATTGCACGATCGGTTAAATACAGATGGCTGACGCTCTTTCCACCACGTTTGCGGCGCTTGCGGATCCGACGCGGCGGGCGATCCTTGGGCGGCTTGCGAAGGGTGAGGCGACGGTGAACGAGCTTGCCGAGCCGTTTCGCATTTCCCTGCCCGCGGTTTCGCGCCATCTCAAAGTGTTGGAGACCGCTGGCCTCATCACGCGCGGTCGCGATGCGCAGTGGCGGCCTTGCCGGTTGGAGGCGGAGGCGTTGAAAGACGTCGACGATTGGCTGGCGCGCTATCGCCGCTTCTGGACCGACCGGTTCGACCGCATGGACGATTACATCGCCGAATTGAAGAAAGCCGATACGAGATCGAAGAAGGAGAAACGCAAATGAGCGCCACATTGGCTGACGACGAACTTCTCATCACGCGCACGTTCGATGCACCGGCGTCGCTCATGTTCGCGCTGTGGTCGAAGCCTGAGCATTTCAAGCGCTGGATGGGGCCTGGACCTTACGACTGTCCGTTTGCGGAGCTCGACTTTCGCGTCGGCGGCGCCTATCGCGGACTGATCAGATCGAGCGAGACGGGCGAGAGTGGGTTCGCCGGCGTCTACCGCGAAATCGTGCCGAACCGGCGCATCGTCTTCACATTCGTTTGGACGAACACGGGCCCGTCCGCCGGCGTCGAGACGCTGATCACGATCACGTTCACCGAGAAGGACGGCAAGACCGTCCAAACGTTTCATCAAACGCCGTTTCTTTCCGTCGAGGCGCGCGACCGCCATATCGGCGGTTGGGATGGCGCGTTCGACAAACTCAAGGCATACGCCGAAACCTCAGCAAAGGAGCATCGCTCATGATTACCGTTTCCGCATTCCGTTGGGTGCCGCCGTTCGCTCAAGGCCAGGTGCGCGATCTTCGCGTGCGCTGGGCGCTTGAAGAAGCGGGCCTGCCCTACAAGACGCGCCTGCTTGAGCAGGGCGATCAAGACAAGGCCGAGTACCGCGCGATGCAGCCGTTCGGCCAAGTGCCGGTGTTCGAGGAAGACGGCTTTGCGCTCTTCGAATCCGGCGCGATCGTGCTTCACATCGGCGAGCGCAGCGAAGCGTTGCTGCCGAAGGACGCCCAAGCCCGCGCCCGCGCGGCGCAATGGGTGATCGCGGCGCTGAATTCGATCGAGCCGCACGTTATGAACGTTGCGACGCTGGATTTTTTCTATCCGAACGAGGAATGGGCGAAGCTGCGTAAGCCCGGCGCCACCGAGTTCATGAAACGGCGGACGTCGGCGCTTTCCAAGGCGCTGGGCGACAAGCCCTTCCTGGACGGCGACCGTTTCACGGCGGGCGACCTTTTGATGTCGACGGTCTTGCGCATCATGCCCGAGATCGGCGCCGGGGACGCGCGTCTGGGCGCCTATATCGCCCGCTGCACGGCGCGACCCGCGTTCCAGCGCGCACTCGCGGCCCAGATCGGCGACTTTAGACAAGCGGCATAGTGGCAAGGCGGCCGGCGACAATCGCCGGCCGCCGACCCGTCTGGGGACCGGCCGAGCCTTGGCCGGCTTTGCGGATTGAAGGCGTTGCGGGCGGCGTGCTAGTTCCCGCGCCATGAGCAACCGGAAATTTTTGCGTGTCGCGGCGGGCATCGCCGCCGTGTTGGTGGCGGCGGGCGCCGCAGCCGCTTTTGGGATCGAAACGCCGGAGAAAGGCGTCGGGCGCGAGCACGAGCGTATTACGCGCGCGGCGATCACCGATCTGGGTGGTGCCACGCTTGATGCGCTGGCAGGGCGCGGAGAGGAGTTGGGTGCGGCCGGTGCGCTCGATCGCATGTCCGGTGGTCCGAAAACGCATTGCGACAACGGCGACTATCTTGGCGAAGGGTCCTACGCGCAAACGAAGGAAGCGGCTGAGGCAGCGCTGACCGCGTGCCGGACGTTCATGCTCGCCGAGCTTGAAGGGTCGGTCACGGTCGCTAAGGATTTGTTGGCGCCGACAACGGAGACGACCGCGCTCAACTGCGATTTCCGGTTCGAGACGGGCAGCGCCAAGTGCATGGTTCTCATGCATCTGGGCCGCGCGTTTCATGTCGCGCAGGACTTTTATGCGCACACGAACTGGGTGGACCAACCTGCGGCCGGGCCGCTGTCGGCGAGCAATCCGCCGGGGTTGGGCAAAACAGGCCGCGCACCTTGGATCGATCCGCGGGCGCACGAGCCGTTTCCGGAAGGCCTGATCAGCGG
>JANLXP010000215.1:0-6331 GCA_031365165.1 Alphaproteobacteria bacterium | reverse complement strand
GCAACAACGCGGCCCAGCCGATGACATCCATCAACCGCCGCCCTTCTTGGAAGGGACTGGCAAGCGGCTGCCGGAACATGGCGAGCGCAACAATGGTCGCGGCAACGGCACCGGCGGCGAGCGAAATCAATGTCGCCTGTTTCGTCTCGAAATAAGGCGCGATCAAAGCCCAAGGCCCAAGCGCGAGACCGGGCAACTCGATCCCCTTGATCAAGATTGTGCCCACGACCGTCACCAAAGGAATGATGAGCGCCGGCACGAATAGCGCGTTGCCACGCAGCGCAGCACCGGTCTTGCGCTCCTCGCTCGTCGTGGTCGCAACCTTGCCGGTCGCCAAACCGCCGAAGCCAGCGATCAGCGCCATGGTGAGGACAAGCACGCCGTTCCCGAGATCGCCCAAGAAATCGCCGGCAAGAAAGCTCGTGGCGAACAGCCCCCAGAAGAGGCCGGTCGTCCAACGCCGCGGATTGTCCGCATCGCGCACGCTCAGATAAGCGAACACGACGAAGAGCAGGCCGACCAGCACATAGACCGCTTGGATCGTGATCATTTCGCGCCCGCCTTCTTCGCCGTCGCATCGCGAAGAAGCAGCCGCGCGCCATGCACCAGGAAGGCCGCAATGGCAGTCGGAATCGCCCACATCGAAAGCTCGAACGGCTGCACCGCAATCCCGCTCTGCTCCATGAACCCGACCATCAACAGGATCGAGCCGATCGCGAGGAACACGTCTTCCCCGAAGAACAGCGCGACGTTGTCGGTGGCGGCGGCGAGCGCGCGCACCTTCTCGCGTTCTTCAACACTGATGTTGGGATCGTTGAGTTCCGCCGCAGCCTCTGCCATCGGCGCGACCAGCGGCTTCACAGTCTGCGCGTGCCCTGCAATCGAGATTAGCCCGATGCCGGCCGTTAACTGGCGCAACAACATGTACACAAGAAGAAGCCGCCCCACGGTCACCGCGCGAATGCCGGCGATTAGTGTCCGGGCCCGCTCCTGCAAACCCGCGCGCTCCAGCACGCCGATCGCGGGCAACACGAGCCACGCCACGCTCACGAACCGGTTCTCGTTGAACGCCTTTCCGAACGCAGCGAGCACTTCGTCTGGCTGCATGCCCGCGGCAAGTCCCGTCACCAATGCGGACACAATGACGACTAGGAGCGCATTGAACCGCAGAGCAAACCCCACGATGACGGCGGCCACCCCAAGCAGAGGGCCGTAAGGTCCGGCGAAATCGTGAAAGGCGGCAAACAGATCATTCGGCATCGTTATCCTCGCGCGCGTTGCGGGAGAATAGTGCCCTAAGTCCCGAACGTCAGTTTCAGTTGCGCCACAGGCGCAAAACTCTTGCGGTGTTGTGCACACGGGCCGAGCCGGTCGAGCGCCGCAAGGTGATCCGGCGTGCCGTACCCCTTATTGCTGGTCCAGCCGTAACCCGGATGCGCGGCATCGAGCGCGCACATCACCCGGTCGCGCGTGACCTTGGCGATAATCGAAGCCGCCGCGATCGACATCGATTTCGCGTCGCCGTCGACGATTGTTTCGACCGGGCAGGCGAGGGCAGGTGCACGGTTTCCGTCAACCAGCGCCTTAACGGGTGCGAGCAAGAGCTGCTCGGTCGCCCGCCGCATCGCAAGCATCGTCGCCTGAAGGATGTTGATCGCGTCGATCTCGTCGACATCGGCAACACCGACACCGACCGCAAGCGCGCGCTCCATGATCTTGGCGAACGCTTTCTCGCGGGCGTCCGGCGTCATCGCCTTGGAATCGTCCAAGCCCCGCGGCAACCGCGCCGGGTCCAAAATCACCGCGGCCGCATAAACCGGTCCCGCCAGCGGCCCGCGTCCCGCTTCGTCGATCCCCGCGACCGGGCCTTCGATTTTCCGTTCGCGGGTGAAACTCGGCAACTGAGACGCTCCATCAGAGGAGCCGCAGCTGATCTCCCCTCGCCGGTGTCGGCTTAAACAAATCAGTCCGCAGCGGCGTCCACCATTGATTGAGTCCCAGCCGATCGCAAGCGAGCTTGAACCGCTTGGCGGTGAGCTCCGCGTAAACCCCGGACCCTTTCATGCGTTTTCCCCATTCCGCATCGTAGTCCTTGCCGCCCCGCATGGAGCGGATCAGCGACATCACGTGGCCGGCGCGCCCCGGTTGGTTCGCCTCCAACCACTCGCGGAACAGATCTTTGATCTCAAGCGGAAGCCTGAGCACGACATACCCGGCATTCCGCGCACCCGCCTCATGCCCGCGCTCCAAAATCGATTCCATCTCATGATCGTTCAGCGCCGGGATCATCGGCGCGGTCATCACCGTTGTGGGCACGCCGGCCGCGGTCAGTTCTCGGATCGCCTCGATCCGCCGCTCCGGCGTCGGCGCGCGCGGTTCCATCGTGCGCGCAAGCTCGCGATCGAGCGTCGTGATGGAAACTGCCACCCGCGCCAGATTGTCCTTCGCCATATCGGCCAAGATATCGATGTCGCGCAGCACACGGTTCGACTTCGTCACAATCCCGACCGGGTGACGGAAGTCGCGCAGCACCTTCAACACCTCGCGCGTGATCTGATATTTCTCGTCGATCGGCTGATAGGGATCGGTGTTCGTGCCGAGCGCCATAGTGCGCACCTGATACCCTGGCTTGCGCAATTCCTGCACCAATAGCTGTGCCGCCTTGGGCTTCACAAACAACCGGCTCTCGAAATCCTGCCCCGGCGAGAGGCCGAGATACGCATGCGTCGGCCGCGCGAAACAATAGACGCAGCCATGCTCGCACCCGCGATAGGGATTGATCGATCGATCGAACGGAATGTCGGGCGATGAATTGCGCGCGATGATCGTGCGCGTCGCATCGATCGCGATGGAGGTCTTTAGCTTCGGCACATCGTCTTCAAGCGTCCCCCAACCATCGTCCATCAAAACGCGATGCTGGCTCTCGAACCGCCCAGAGATATTCGACGACGTCCCCCGCCCCTTCACACCCGAAGGATGCGCGGCGAATTCGTCCTCTCCGGCCGGCCGCGGCCCATATCCCACGATGTTTTTCGCCATCGCGGCAGCTTACCAGAAGGATAGAACAAAACAAGAACTATTCTCCGAGTGCGCGGTGACGATAGTGATAGCGATAGAGCTCGCGATCGAATCCCAGCTGCTCATAAAGCCGGATCGCCGGCGTGTTCGCGGAAACGACCTGCAGGCACGCGCCCGTCGCGCCGGCGTCGCGCTGCGCCCAATCCAATACGGCGATCAGGCAATCGCGCGAGAGCCCGAGCCGACGATGCGACGCCTCCGTCGCCACGAGATTGAGGCACACGATCCCGCCATGCACCGCGCCCTTCGCAATCGATCGAATGACGCCGTCGTCGTCCCGCACGGCAGCGAACACGGCAGGCAGCGCAAGATGCTGCAAGATCTTCTCGACCTTGCGCGTTTCGCCCTGCGTCTGCCCGCTGATGCGAGACCTCGCGGCCAACCAGTCGACCGTCGGCGCGCCGGCGATTAGGTCGACGCTGGCGTCGGCGACACCAATCGAGTGCTGCGCGAAATCCATGTACAACGTGCTCGTCTCGTCCTGCGCATCGTACCCGCGCGCTTCGAGCAGTGTGTCCAACGCGCGCGAGCCGGTCGACAGAATGCGAAAGTGCGACGGCAATCCGTGCCCGCGATAGACGCGCTCGCAGTAGCCGATCTTCTCTTCGACGGGCAGCACGCCGTCGCGCAAGATGTTGACCGAGTTCGAACGTCGCGTTTGACCGTCGGCCAGGCGGATCAGCCACCCGTCGTAGTGAAGCTCCTGCGGTGCGGGCCAAGCGTTGAGGCACACTTCCTCGACCCGCGCGGCAAGCGCGCTCAGTTCCCCATTCGACGGTTTCCAGTTCATCGGCATCGGCCTTAGAGCGCCGGTGAACGGAGGGGAACGATGGCAACAAAAAACCCCGCGCGGAACACCGGCGGGGTTGAACACTCACAACGTCACAATGAACGTGCTGCTACCCGCCCTCGAAAGAGAGAGTACGGCGTCGGTTCGAAGCGCGTTGAGCCATCGTCATGGCGCGCCTCATATCAAACTCAGCTTTGGGACGCTAGTGCCTCGCGTTCCGCGGGTCCGGCAGCCACAAGCCCGAAAACGAATCCGCCGACAGCCCCAGCCACCGCGAATACCGCAACCGCACCAGCGATCCAGGCCAACACTATCAGCAACGTGACAGGTTCCTCGTCGGCGGCACCATGACCGTTCACCAATGCCCGGAATACGGTGGCCACGGCAACAGACGAGAGCGATGATAAACATGCTCATCGTCAGTAGTCCGCACCAAGCGCCCGTCCGCGTGCCCGCCGCTACATACGGCCAGACGTATGGCGATCGCGGTGTCATCAGGGCAGGGACCAGCGCGAAGAAACCCGCCACATGAGCCGCGCCCAACACCATCCTGACGCTTTCATCGAAGGGGAAGTATGACATCACCCAAACCGGCGCCGTCAGCACCGTGGTCGCCACAACAACGCTTAAGGGGTAGCCGAAAAGCCAAACAAGGCAGCCGCGCAAGAAATCGCGCATCTTGTTCTCCACCAAAGGGAACGCCGCCGAGCCCTAGATATGGGCGCCGATGAAAATCTCCGTGAGGTGGCGCCTTGCCGCTGGGCAAACATGCCGCGCCGGTGAATGATGGCGCCAATGGCCATTGAGATACGCAAAGCCACGGCCGGCGACGTCGCCGAGGTGGCGGAAGTCTTCATCGCGTCGCAAGCCGATGCGCTACCGTTCCTCGCGGCGCTTCACACGCAGCAAGAAACGCGCGCCTTCATCGCCAATCAAGTCTTCCCGTTGAGCGACATGTGGGTGGCAATCGAGGACGGCCGCATCGTCGGCATGATGGCGCTCGTCGGCCAACACATCGACCATCTCTACCTCAAGCCCGGCCAATACCGCCGCGGCATCGGCACGCTGTTGCTGAACAAGGCGAAAGAGCTGAGCCCGCAAAAAATCACACTCTACGCCTTCGCCGTGAACAGCCGCGCTCGCGCCTTCTACGAACACCACGGCTTCAAACCGATCGAATTCGGCGACGGCTCCGCGAACGAAGCGGGGGAACCGGACGTGCTTTATGAGTGGCGGTGTCAATAAGGCGGAACAAAGCAGAGTTCACGCTTTTCGGGCTCTTCGCGCGCCGATTGTATCTCGGCAACGAAATCCCTTGCAGGCGGCGCCAGCCTCACAAAATCGCCAACGAGCACTTTTTACGACTCCCGCACGGCCACGCTGCGTTGCACTATCGATGCCGGGGGCCACAATGAACGAACAAACGTTTGCGTGCTTTGGGAAGTTGCCGGAAGGGCTATTGAAGAACCCAGGCGCTATGGCAACCGGCTGGTGGAATTATCCTGAGCCAAAGCAGTCGGATTTTCAGCTTACTGCGGTGGAGATGGACCAATCAGCTGCAATCCAGTTGCGCGACAAGGCTGCAGAGATGATCTTGGCGGCGTCCGTTGTTGCATGCACGACATCGGCGCTTCATCGCTTCAAGATGGTAGACTTGTTCCCTGATGGCTCCGACTTGCTGGTCATCGCACTGATAGCTCTGACACTAGTTTGGTACTGCGCATCGCTGATCGTGTTTGGCAATCGCGCGAGTGCCTATTTCAAGGCGGAATCGCGAAGAAATGGGTTCCAAAGGGCCGACGATTTCTATCGATCTAAGGTCTTGCCCTGGCGTTACGAACAAAAGGACCCAAGTTTCTGGAGGGGCCTGAAACCTGGCAAGGATTTCGAGGTTCGAGTGGCAGATCTGGTATTGGGTTTAGTTCCCGATGGGTCAGTTTCCTTAACGGTGCGAGGCGGCAAGAAGGGTGACCGCTACGCTGATGTGATTGCGTGTAGCGAAGTCGGTCAATGATCGTTCAGTGCAAACGCGAAGCGAAGAGCGTTGAACTGGATGAAATCAGGCAACTTGCTGGCGCCAAGTTGTACTTCAGGGCAGATGTCGCGATTTTCGCTGCCCTATCATTTCAAGGAGGGTCAACTCAAATCCGAGAGTATGAGGAGAAGTGCGGGCTCACACTTTGGAATGCAGAAAAACTCTCTGCCTTGGCGTCGGCTCTCGTGTCCAATTCCGTATCCCAACCACGTGACTGGCTAAGGATAATGCCCGTTGTGGTGAACAATGCCGCGTGATTCGTCACGGAATATTCACTGCGCCTGAAGGGGGAAGAGATACTGCCTACTTCTTCCGCTTCTCCGCCGCCAAATGCTCCTCGAACCGCGGCATCAGTTCGACGAAGTTGCAGGGCTTGTGGCGCGCGTCGAGCTGCCACTTCAAAATCCCGTCCCACCCGTCCTTCACCG
>JANLXP010000182.1:0-2636 GCA_031365165.1 Alphaproteobacteria bacterium | reverse complement strand
GCCAGGGCGTGCTTGGGATCAGCCAGCCGAACAGCGCGTAAAACACCAACGCCATGTGCAGGCCGTGGCAGAGGATGCGAAGTGCCTTTGCCGCGTCGCCGGTCACCAGCGGCTTTGGTTCACGCCGTGCGTCCATGGCTTAGGGCTTCAGTTTGCCGGCGTCGATCAGCTTGCCGTCGTGCAGCAGCCAGGTGCGATCCATCTTGACCGCCATTTGCAGATTGTGGGTCGCGATCAAGGCGGAGACGCCACGTGCGCGGCAGATGTCGACGAGGACGGCGAACACCATGTCGGCCGTGCGCGGGTCCAGGTTGCCGGTCGGTTCGTCCGCGAGGATCAGACGCGGTTGGTTCGCAAGCGCGCGGGCGATGGCGACGCGCTGTTGCTCGCCGCCGGAGAGTTTGCCCGGCCGGTGTGTGAGGCGATGCTGCAGGCCCACCATCGAAAGCAGCCGCGTGGCGACGACTTCGGCTTCGCGGCTGCGACGGCCGCCGATCATTTGCGGCATCGCGACGTTTTCGACGGCGTTGAACTCAGGCAGCAGGTGGTGGAACTGATAGACGAAGCCGAGCTGGTTGCGCCGGATCGCGGTGCGCTCTTCATCGCCGAGCTTCGAGCAATCGCGCCCGTTGATGATGACAACGCCGCTTGTCGGCGGTTCCAACAAACCGGCGATGTGCAGTAACGACGACTTGCCGGACCCCGAGGGGCCGACGAGCGCCACGATCTCGCCGGGCACGATTTGACCGGTGATGTTGCGGAAGATTTCGATCCGCTCTTCACCTTCGCCGAAGGAGCGCGTCACGCCGTGTAGGGCCAGCGTCGGCATGGTTTGCGCCGCCGTGCGTGTCATTGGGGGTTCTGTCGAGGTGTATACGTCACTCATAGCGTAGCGCATCCACCGGATCGAGTTTCGCTGCGCGCCAGGCCGGATAGACGGTCGCAAGGATTGAGAGCACCAGCGAGGTCACTACAACGAGGATGACTTCGTCGACTTCCATTTTTGCGGGCAGCTTGCTCAAGAAATAGAGCGTGTCGGGGAAGAGGTTCATACCCGTCACCCAAATCAGAAACTGACGGATTTCTTCGATGTAGGTGCAGAACAGAAAGCCCAACACAAAGCCGATGAGCGTACCAACGACGCCGATCGCGGAGCCCGACATCAAGAACACGCGCAGGATCGTGCCTGATGTGGCGCCCATCGTGCGCAGAATCGCGATGTCGCGCGTCTTGTCCTTCACCATCATGATCATGCCCGAGATGATGTTGAAGCCCGCGACGATGATGATGAGCGAGAGGATCAAGAACATCACGGTTCGTTCGACCTGCAGCGCATCGAAGAACGTCTTGTTCACTTGCTGCCAGTCGACCAGGCGCGCGGTCTCGCCGACGGCCGTCATGATCTTGGGCCTCAGTTCGTCGACCCGGTCGGGATCGTCGAGCATCACCTCGATGCCGGTAACGCCGTTGCCGCGGTTAAAATAGGTTTGCGCCTCGGCCAGCGGCATGAAGATCACGGATTGGTCGTACTCCGACATGCCGACCTTAAAGGTTCCCGCGACCGTGTATTGCTTTTGGCGTGGGGTGACGCCGAACGGGGTCACGTTTCCGCGCGGTGCGGTCAAGGTGATGTTCATGCCCGGCAGCAGGCCCATCTGATCGGCCAGTCGTTCGCCGATGAGGACGCTGGACTCGTTTGCTTGGAAGCGCCGCATCGCGCCCTCGCTCAGCGAGTCTGCGACCAATTTCATGTTCATGACGTCTTCGCTTCGGATGCCGCGCACAAGAACGCCTGGCGAGGCGCCCGCCGCCGTTGCGAGCGCCTGCCCTTCGACGAGCGGGGTCACACGTACGACGCCGGGTATGTGGCGCAGGCGGTTCGCGAGGCTGTCCCAGCCCTGCACGGTGGGGCCTAGGCCTTGGACCACAAAGTGGCCATTGAACCCGAGAATTTTACCCATCAGCTCTTCGCGGAAGCCGTTCATCACCGCCATGACGATGATGAGCGTCGCCACGCCAAGCGCGATGCCCGCCAGCGAGAAGCTGGCTATGACGGAGATCCAGCCTTCCTTGCGGCGCGCGCGCAGATAGCGCCCCGCGAGCATGAATTCGAAGGCAGAGAACGGCGACGTTCCGCTTCGACGCTGCCGTGGTGGGGCTGTGCGCACTTGCTGTTGCTGCGAAACGTCGACGACGCGGTTCATCAAGTCCTTCGGGTGAACAAATTCAACGCAGCCTCAGGCGCAAGAGTTTGGCGTTCGCCGGTCTTGCGGTTCTTGATCTCGACCTGGTTGGTCGCGAGACCCCGGGGGCCCACGATCACCTGCCATGGCAGCCCGATCAGGTCGAACGTCGAGAACTTCGCCCCTGCCCGTTCATCGCTGTCATCATATGGGACTTCGACCCCGGCTGCGCCGAGTTTTTGGTAAAGATCTTCGCAAACTTCCCGGGTTTTCGGGTCGTCGGGCTTCAGGCTGATGAGGCCAACGCGGTAAGGGGCGACGCTTTCCGGCCAAATGATTCCCGCGTCGTCGTGGCTCGCCTCAATGATCGCGCCAAGCAAGCGCGAGACGCCGATGCCGTACGAGCCCATTTCGACGAGCACGTCTTCGCCATTCGGGCCCGCGACCTTGGCG
>JANLXP010000132.1:0-4404 GCA_031365165.1 Alphaproteobacteria bacterium | reverse complement strand
CACTTGGCTGCACCTTTCGTCGCATTCCGGAGAAGTGTGTCGCGGTTGCATCCGCAGGGGCGCCGGAATTGGTATGATGTAAACGCTTAAACGCGGAAAAGGGCTAAGCGGATCATGATCGCTTTGGCCCACAACAATGGTGGTCGACATGGTGCGCAACATCCTCATCGGTCTCGTGGTGCTCGTCGCACTCGTTGTGGGCGGCGCTTATGTGACGCCTCAGAACGCGCATGTGGAGCGGTCGGCCCTGATGGCCGCGACGCCGGAAGAAGTGTTCTCCGTCGTCAACGACCTCTCGCGGTTCAACGAGTGGTCGCCGTGGGCGAAGCTCGATCCGAAGGCGAAGTACACGATCGAGGGTCCGCCGTCGGGCGTGGGCGCGAAGATGTCGTGGGTCAGCGCGGATCCGAATGTGGGCTCCGGCTCTCAAGAGGTCATCGAGAGCACGCCCTATTCGGTCGTGAAGACGAAGCTCGATTTCGGCCCTCAGGGTACCGCGATTGCGACGTTCACGTTTGCGCCGGCCGAGGGCGGCACGAAGGTGACCTGGGGCTTCGATAGCGACCTGGGCATGAACCCCGTCGCGCGCTACATGGGCCTCATGATGGATGGCATGGTGGGCAAGGACTATGAGTCCGGCCTTTCGAATCTGAAAACGATTGTCGAAAAGGGTGCGCAGGCAGCGACTGCGGCGGCCCTTGCGCAGCCTGGCTCGGGCGCTGCCCCGCCCGATGTTCCCATGGCCGCCGCTGCCGACCCGACGAAGGGGCCGGAGGTCGTGTCGGTCGAGGCCAAGCCCATCATTCTCACGCGCGCGAACGCGAAGGCTGCCGACAACGCGGCGATTTCGGCGGCGCTTGGGGCTGCCAACCAAAAGCTTCTGAATTACGGCATGGCGAACGAGCTGCAGATCGGCGGCGCGCCGCTTGCCATCACGATTTCGCACAGCGCCGACGGCGACTGGGTGTTCGATGCGGCCATGCCGCTCGCCGAGGCGCCTGCGAAAGCGGTCGCCGAAGCTGACGGGGTCAAGGTCGGTGCGACTTACGCTGGGCGCGCGGTGAAGCTCACGCACAAGGGGCCGTACAACTCGATGAACGACACCTACGCGCGAATCCACGCCTACACGAAGGAAAAGGGTCTGACCGAGAAAGCGGTCGCGTGGGAAGAGTACGTGGGCGACCCCAGCGAGACCGAGGACGCGGAGCTTTTGACGAACGTCTATATCGCGGTCGAGTAGGTTACTCGGGGCGTTCGCAGGACTCAGGGCTGGACTTGCCTGCGACCAGCAAATTCGCGTTGTCGCCGTTCATCCAGAAGACGGTCGAGCCGTCGGAGAATTTCTGGCCTTCGGCGGCGTCGGCTTTCTTCAGCTGAACTTCGCGGCTCTTGAAGGCCAGCGTGACGGCGCGGCCGTCGTCGCCCACGGGGCGCACGATCACGCGGCCGCTGTCGGTGCAGTCGAACGTCGCCGGGCGCGTTTCGATCATCGGCGGGCGGATCAGCGGCGACTGGATGTTCTCCGGCCGGTCTTGAGGGTCGCTGCAGGCGGCGAGCGTTGCGGTGGCGGCGAGGACGATGAGCAAGTGCGACTGGGACACTGGGGCCTCGTTGGCGTTGAGTTGCTCGGGTGGTAGCAGGCGCGCCGCCGATGCGGCAAGGTCTCTAGAGGCCCGAGCCTGTGCGTACCTTGTCGAGCGCGATGCAGTAGGCGCTCGGGTCTTTGGTACCGGCGGCCAACATGGCGGCGGCGACTTCGCCGGCGCGTTCGTCAGAGAGCTTGCCGGTCGCGCGGGCTTTCGCGAGGTCGTCGGTCAATGCGGTGACTTTGTGCGCGACGTCTGCAGCCGTGCTGCAAGCGGTTGTGCCCGCCGCCGAGCCTTCGCACGCGGCAAGACCGATCGAGAGGCAGAGTACCGCTGCCACCGCAAAACTACGTTCCATCCGTACGCCCAACCGCCCGCACTGCTTCGACTGAGCGAATAAGATGCCGGATTCCTTAACGTTTGCCAACCGGCTTCGAGAGTCAGGGTTAGGGCGCGGCAACCTTGGAAATTGCGGCCCTGGCCGAAACCGCCTAAACGGGGGGCCCATTTCAGCCCAATAGGTTAGACGATGAGCGGCCCCACCTCGCTGCCCCCCGGGTTCCTGTCCAAGGCGCTCGGCCGGATCAAGCCCTCGCCCACGATTGCGGTGAGCCAAAAGGCCCGCGACCTGGTGGCGGCCGGGCGCGACGTGATTGGGCTTGGCGCCGGCGAGCCGGACTTTCCGACCCCCGACAACATCAAACAGGCCGCCTTCCGGGCGATCGAGCGCAACGAGACGCGCTACACGGCGGTTGAGGGCATCCCGGAACTCCGCAAGGCGATTTGCGACAAGTTCCGCCGCGAGAACGGGCTCGACTACAAGCCCGCCCAGACGCTGGTCGCGCCGGGCGGCAAGGCCATCATCTTCAACGCATTCGTGGCGACGCTGAACCCCGGCGACGAGGTGGTTATTCCCGCGCCCTATTGGGTGAGCTATCCCGACATCGTGCAAATCTGCGGCGCGACGCCCGTGATCGTCGAGGCGACAGCCGCGAGCGGCTTTCGCATCACGCCGGAACAGCTCGCCAAGGCGATCGGGCCCAAGACGAAGTGGGTGATGCTGAATGCGCCGTCGAACCCGACCGGTGCCGCTTACACGGCCGCGCATTTGAAAGCGCTCGCCGCCGTGCTCGTCGACCACCCGCATGTCTGGGTGCTGACCGACGACATGTACGAGCACATTCTCTACGACGGTTTCACGTTCGCCACGATCGCGCAGGTGGAGCCGAAGCTTTACCTGCGGACGCTCACCATGAACGGCTGTTCGAAGGCCTATTCGATGACGGGTTGGCGCATCGGTTATTGCGCGGCCCCCGAGGGCCTCATCAAGGCGATGGCCGCTGTGCAATCGCAGTCGACGACGATGGCGACCTCGGTCAGCCAGTGGGCCGCGGTCGAAGCGCTGAACGGGCCTCAGGATTTCATCGCGCCGCGTGCGGCCGCATTCCAGAAGCGGCGCGACCTGGTCGTCTCGATGCTGAACCAAGCCAAGGGCATCAAGTGCCCCACGCCGGAAGGCGCCTTCTACGTTTATCCGTCGTGCGAAGGTACGATCGGGAAGGCGGCACCATCGGGGCGCACGATCAAAAACGACGAAGACTTCGCCGCCGAACTCCTCGAGGCAGAGGGCGTTGCCGTTGTGCACGGCGCGGCGTTCGGGCTCTCGCCGCATTTCCGCATTTCCTACGCGACGTCGGAGGAAATATTGGAGAAGGCGTGCGAGCGCATTCAGCGATTCTGCGCAGGACTGCGGTAAGCGTTGTTCGAAATCGAATCCGTCTGATGCGTCTGCGCGGCTGATTTCTGCGGCATTATCCGTCTGCAAAGCGTCTGGAATCCGTCTGCGAAACGTCTGTGCGGCACAAAGTGCGAAATCGAATCTGTTCGATGCGTTCGCACGGCTGATTTTCGCGGGTTTATCCGTTCGGACTCCGTTTGAGATCCGTTCGCCGAGCGTTTGCGCATTCTGTCCGGACGCCAAGCGCACGTCTCCTGCAAGCCTCACCGACCGAAGTGGCGGCCGGGGCGAATTTTGCGATGTACAGGTTCAAGTCGCAGCCGCGATCGAGGTGTCCAAACATGGGCTCGAGCGGGAGAGAATAAATATAGAACATAAGCGAAAAAGTCAAGCGGATTCAGTTCAACGCCTCGCACGATCAAACTTCAAGAAATGAGACCCGGGTGTGTCCACGGGACGTGTCACGAACTCTGCAGTTGTGTCGAGGCTGCAAGAGCGGGCGAGACGCCCGCGCTCCCAGGCCAAGTGCGTCGCTACGCAAGCAGCGGTCTTCGTCATAGCGATGGAAAATTCGGAGCATGGCAGACTTTGTCTCAGAGCACGCTGCGGCCGAGATCGGGGAAGACCTTTCCCACTTTGCCGAGCAGGTCGTCGCCGTAGGTGCCTTCGCAGGCGTGCACGTTGGCTTGGTCCCAGCGTTCGTTGCTGTCGTCGCGGGCGTGGGCGCTGTGGGCCGGCAATGGTTCGATGACGGCGGCAAAGGCTGGGTCGAAGAATAGCGGAAACGATAGGCGTTCGCGGCCTGAGACGTTGCGGACGCGGTGTGGCATCGAGCGATAGACGCCGCCGGTCAAGCGGTCGAGCATGTCGCCGATGTTGCACACGAGCGTGTCCGCGATCGGCGGTGCTTCGATCCAGCCTTCGCGCGCCTTCACTTGCAGTCCGCCGCAGTCGTCTTGCGCGAGCAACGTCAGCAAGCCGTAGTCCGTGTGTTCGCCGACGCCCCATTCACTGCCGTTGCTTTGGTTCGCGGGCGGATAGTGGAACATGCGAAACAGCACCGTCGGATCGGCGGTGTAG
>JANLXP010000506.1:0-1389 GCA_031365165.1 Alphaproteobacteria bacterium | reverse complement strand
CGTCGAGAAGTTTGCGCGCGAAGTCGGCATAGATGACCGTCTCGTCCGCCACGCGGTCGATCGGTTTGTTATTGATGCCGGTCAGAACAGACCAGGCCGAGCCGTACGCCACGAACGGATCGACGGGTGACATTGCCGCGTGCTGACTCATCACCACTTCGTCGGCGGCGAACGCCATGAACGAGGTCGAACCCAGCGCGAAATACGGAATGAAGACCGTCGTCTTCGCGGGATGGGCCTTAATGGCACGCGCGATCTGCTGTGCGCAGGAAATCCAACCGCCGGGCGAGTGAATAATGACGTCGAGGGGGCGGTCCTTCGGCGTCTTGCGGATTGCGGTCAGCGCATCTTCGAGATCGACCGCGTCGAGCCGGTCGCGCGCCATATTCTCGCGGTGGATGATCGCGATCACCCGCGAGCCGCGCTTGTTCTCAAGGCGCGCCAGGATATCGCGCGTCGACAGCACCTGCACCGGCAGTTGGCGCTCATAGCCGTATTGTTGCGGCTCCAGCGGCTCCCACTCTTGGAGTGCGGCCGGCTGGTAGGATTGTTGCTGCGGCGCGAGCGCGTGGCTTTGTTCTTCCATCGACCGCCACGGACGCAGCGGCGGTTTGCGCGGCTTCACTCTTGGCGGCTTGCGCGGTTCGTCTTCGTCGAATTCCGGGATGCGGTAGTCGCGTCCGAACACGTTCAACGTCGTGCCGGGTTGCAGACGCGGCTCAGACCTGCGCGCCGGCGCGATTTCACGCACGGCCGGCAGAAGCAGTTCCTCTTCTTGCGCACGGTGCGAGAATTCGGCTGGGCGGACGGCTGCCTCGTCGTATTCGTCGAACGCTTGCGGTACGCGTTTGCGCTTTTTGTTCAAACGCTCCGAGGAACCGAGAAGCGACGGTGCAGGATCGCGCCGCGGCTTTACGAACGCGATGAGCAGCATGAGCAAAGCCGCGCCGACGCAGCCGAGCGCAATCAGTTGCGGCGCAGACATAGCGGCAAGCACCGCTTCCGCCTCTGTGAAAAGGCGAGCGATGCTCTCCGCGATCCGCGAGAGGATGGCCCAGATATCCAACGTAACTACCCATCGCTCCGGACCTTCACGGCGCCCAACTCGCCAGCCCGGAACTTGGGGAGAACTAAAGACCCCTGCTCTTCTCGCGAGAAGTCACCGGCGCGACACACTGAGGTTGAATTTCGAATCACCGTGAACGCGGCAACCAATTAACTCGCAACCATTAAGTGCATCGACGTGTGTGGACACGGCAGCGGCGTACCGGAATGAAACAGTCACCCTGTCCCCTTGCGCGAATCCTCATGATCTGGCGGTTGGAGGCATGACGATCACGCTGGAAATCACAACACATCCGACGGACGACGCGCGGGCGCTTATCGAGG
>JANLXP010000045.1:0-1837 GCA_031365165.1 Alphaproteobacteria bacterium | reverse complement strand
CGCGCATGGCCGCGCACATCACGTATCTTTCGGAAGCGGCATTGCATCGGAAGTTCGGGCGCAACCTGCAGAACCGCGACGCCGTCTCCTATGCCTTCGATGCGGATTTTCAGGTCGAGAGTTATTTGCGTCATCAGGGTTTGACGTTCGTCGACCGGTTCGACGCGAATGCCTATCTCTACATCACGCGGGCGATGGACTATTTCGATCTGGCGGCGGATTACGGCGGCGTGCTGGCGAACGCGTTCAAAGGGGCTGCGACGCGGTTTTGCATTGCCTCGTTCACATCGGATTGGCTGTTCCCGACGACGGAATCGAAGAAGGTGGTGCATGCCCTGAACGCGGCAGGCGCGAATGTCAGCTTCGTCGAGTTCGCGACGGACAAGGGGCACGACGCGTTCCTGCTGGAGGAGCCTGAAATGTTCAAGACGCTGCGCGGCTTTATCGACGCGGCATCCGCCGCACGGGGCTTGTGACGCATGCTCGCCAAGCCGCCAGCGCTACGTCCCGAACTGCTACGCATTGCCGACATGGTGACGCCGTCGGCGCGCGTGCTCGACATCGGCTGCGGCGGCGGGGAGTTGATCGATTACCTGGCCCGCGCGAAAGCGGTCGATGCGCGCGGGATCGAGCTTAGCCAAGCGGGCGTGAATGCGTGCGTTGCGAAGGGCTTGCCGGTCATTCAAGGCGACGCCGACGCCGACCTGAGCGACTATCCCGCGCACTCGTTCGACTTTGCGATCTTGAGCCAGACGATCCAGGCCACGCACAAGCCGAAGGAAGTGTTGGAGCAGCTGCTGCGCATCGGCAAGCGCGTGATTGTTTCGTTTCCGAATTTCGGGTTCTGGAAGGTGCGCCTGAAGCTGGCGCTGACCGGGCGGATGCCGCGGACGGGTGTGCTGAACTACGCCTGGCACGAGACGCCGAACATTCATCTCTGCACGATCGCGGACTTCGTGGCGCTAACGCGCGAGATCGATGCCACGATCGAGCAGTCCCTGGCGGTCAACGAAAGTGGCGACGTTCGCGAGCTCAGCGAGCCTGGTTATTGGGATAATTTGACCGCCGAGGGCGCGATCTTCCTGTTGGCACGGCGCGCTTCGTAACCAGCACCGGCCTTGCTGGCACGCGCTGGCGCAAGCCGCGGTCGGGGGCCAGCGCGATGACTTCCTTCGTCAATTCCATCAGATGAACGCCGGCCAGTTGCGGCCAAACACGTTGGCCCCAACGTTCCCAGCGCATGCCGTTGCGTACCAGAAAGCCCGCGCCGAACGGCGGCATGTGCAGACACGTCGTCGATGCCGTCGGCGTGAACATTGCGTCGGTGAGCAGGCGGTTCAATTGCGCGCGCGAGAACGGGCGGCCGTGACCGAACGGCGTTGTTTCGACTTGGGCCCATAGGCTGGTGCGGTTTGGGGCTATAACGACAACGCGGCCGGACGGCGTGAGCACGCGCCAGATTTGGCGGAGCAAAGGCCGCAGCGTTTCCGTGGTCTCGAGCAGATGGGCGACGACGATACGGTCGATCGAGGCATCGGGGAGCGGCAGTGCGCTTTCGTCGGCAAGTCCGGTGAGGTTCGCGGTTTGCGACGGCCAGTAGGCGACGCCTTGCTGGGCCGGCATCAAAGCGATCACGCGGTCCGCTTCACCTTGGAACGGACGCAGATACGGCGTCGCGTAGCCTAAGCCTAACACCGACATGCCTTTGACGTTCGGCCATACTTCTCGCAGGCGCGTGCGGATGTAGCGGCGCGCGATTTGGCCCAGTTCCCGCTCGTAAAAGGCATGGAGCTCGCTGGCGTCAAGGTGCATGGCGGACCGTCAACCAGCTGCCTCG
>JANLXP010000963.1:0-1389 GCA_031365165.1 Alphaproteobacteria bacterium | reverse complement strand
CCCGGCCCGCCGAAATCCAGCCACCAATGGGCGCCATAGCGGTTGGCGTCGACACCCGGCTGCTGAAACGTGGGCGTTCGCGCATAGTCCACCCAACGCTCCGGCAACAAGCGCCGCCCCTCCCAGACGCCGTCGCGCAGGTAGAGCAGCCCAAAGCGTGCGAAATCGCGCGCCGTCATGAAGCAATAGCTTGAGCCGATGAACACGCCCGAGGCATCGAACTTCGGTATGGCGGAGCGAATGCCCAGCGGCTCGAACAAGCGCGTGTGCATGAAGCGCTCGAAGTCCGGGCCATAGGCGTTGAGCGCGCGCGAGGCGATGCGGCTCACGATATTCGTCGTGCCGCTCGCGTAGGACCAAAACGCGCCGGGTTGATGCTCCAAAGGCTGCGAAGCCGCGTACGCCGCGACATCGTCTTTGCCCTCTTGGAACAGCATCGCGATCACGTCGGATGGTCTGCCGCCCGGCGCATAGTCTTCGATGAACTTGAGGCCGCTCGACATGCGCAAGAGCTGGTCGAGCGTGATGGCGCGCCGCGTGTCGCCCGCCCATTCCGGTACATCGGCCGGCGCCGACACATCGAGCTTGCCGTCCTTCACCAAGAAACCGATCAGCGCGTGCGTGATGCTCTTGGCCTTCGACCACGAATGATGCGTGCTCGACGCATCGAAGCCTTCGCCGTAGCGCTCAAATGTGATGCGCCCGCCCTGCACGATCAGCAGTGCGTGCGTTTCGCCCAGCGTTGGCGTCGATTTCGCGGCAAAGGCCTCGGCGACCAACGCGTCGAAACCCGCGCGATTGACGTCCCGCAACGGGCCGCTCGGCCAATCTTGCGTCGGCCACGGCGTATCATGAGGCTGAGGTGGAAGCGGCAGAAGGGACATGGCCAACCCATAGCAAAGAAAGCGTCGCGAGCAGGCGGCGACGCACAGTCGTTCTTGCACGGGCATTGATGGGGGAGGAAGCGGAAATCTGCGAGTGCGCGCGAATGCGGCGCGCACTCGCCGGCGCTCACGCCAATCCCCGATCCGCCAGCCAGCCCCGGGGCAGGTGGATCAACAAAACCTGTGTGTCATGGTCCGCGAAGGCGGACCACCCACGACTTTCTGAGGTTCATAGAGTCCCTGCTTGCGCCGTCAGTAGCTAAGCGGGATTTCGTTCAGTCAATCGGACCTTCCACGCGCGCAGCCATGTCTTCAGGCGCTTCTCGCGGCGGATGGCGGTGAGTGGATCTTCAAACACCTCATAGTAGACGAGGCGCGTGAGGCCGTATGCATTTACGAACCCTTCGCTCTTCCCTTCGCGATGTTCCGCCACGCGCCGCATCAGATCGCCCGTCATGCCGATGTAGAGCGTGCCGTTCGGCCGGTTCGTCACGATGTAGACGAA
>JANLXP010000875.1:0-10277 GCA_031365165.1 Alphaproteobacteria bacterium | reverse complement strand
GAGAAATTGGACGGTGAGCGCGATTTCGGGGAGCAGGATGAGCGCCTGCTTCTTCTGCATCAGTGCTGCGGCCACGCCTTCGAAATAGGTTTCGGTCTTGCCGGAGCCGGTGACGCCGTCGAGGAGCATCGCTTCGAAGCGGCGTGCGTTCACTGCTTTGATCAGATGTGCGGCCGCTTTCGTTTGCGCGGCGGAAAGCGTTGGCCCCGAGAACGCTGGATCCGGTGGCGGACCAGGGCGGTAGGGCGGCATCGTCACTTCTTCGAGCACGCGCAGCTTGACGAGGCCGTTGACGACGGCGGTGCTGACGCCCGCTGCCTCGCTAAGTTCGGAGAGACGGCGTGCGAGGCCGTCGCTTGCGACATCGAGCACACGCGCGCGGGCTTCGGTGAGTTTTTCCGGTTTGTGCGAGCCAAGCCGGATCGCTTTGCGATCTTTCTCGGGCTCGAGCGCGTCGGGCGAGCGGAGGAACAGGCTCACCACGTCGCCAAGCGGCGCGACGACGTAGTTTGCGATCCAGGCCGCGAATTGCAGCAGTTCTTCTTTCAGCGGCGGGACGTCGAAGCGGCGCGTGATTTCTTTCAGCCGCGCGCGATCGAAGCCGCCCTCGCCTATTCCCCATACGACGCCAAGCGTCGCGTCGCCGCCGCGGCCGAGCGGCACTTCCACAATATCGCCGCGCGCGAGCGTCAAGCCTTCGGGCACGCGGTAGTCGAGCGCGCCTTTCAGCGGCCGCGGAACCACGACGCCGACGACGTCGCCTTCCACAGGGTTCGCGGCAATTTCTGCTTCGGCTTCAAGCGCCATGCGCTATGGTCCGCCCGATTACGATCAGAAGGTCAAGCACTCCATGAAATTCTTCCTCGATTCCGCCGATGTGGCTGAGATCAAAACCTGGGCCGCGACGGGGCTTGTGGACGGCGTCACGACGAATCCGTCGCTGATTGCGAATTCGGGCCGGAATTTCGTCGATGCGATTCGCGAGATTTGCGACCTGGTCGAAGGACCGGTGAGCGCGGAAGTGACTGCGACTGACGTCGACGGGATGCTGGCCGAGGGCCGCGCGCTTGCGAAGATCGCCCCGAACATCGCGGTGAAGGTGCCGCTGACGTGGGCGGGGTTACGTGCGTGCCGGACGCTGAGCGAAGAAGACACGATGGTGAACGTGACCTTGTGCTTCTCAGCGAACCAGGCGTTGCTCGCCGCGAAGGCCGGCGCGACGTTCATCTCGCCGTTCATCGGACGGCTCGACGATGTGGGCGAAGACGGGATGCAGCTCATCCGCGACATCCGCCAGATCTATGACAACTACATCGGGCTTGAGACGGAAATTTTGGCCGCATCCGTGCGCCATCCGATGCATGTGACGGAAGCGGCGAAGGTGGGCGCGGATGTGGTGACGCTTCCGCCCAGCGTGTTCAAGCAGTTGATCGAGCACCCGCTGACCGACAAGGGCCTCGCCGCGTTCTTGGCCGATTGGGCGAAGACGGGTCAGACGGTGCCGCGGAAGTAGCGCTCTAAACGCCGAATTAACGTCGCGAGCGCTCACTGCAAACGCTGGTGCGCGTGACCCTGGGTGGCCGGGTCGCGCCCGGCCATGACGGATCTTGTTATGAACGGCGCGGGTGCGTTTCAGAATTGGCGCGAGCAGATGATGCATGTGCGCCGGCTGTCGCCGAAGACGGTCGAGGCGTACACGCGTGATGTCGGCGGGTTCTTGGGCTTCCTTGGCGCCCATCGCGGGGAGACCGTCGATCTTGCGGCGCTGAAGGATGTGTCGGCGGCCGATGTGCGCGGGTGGCTCGCGACGCGGCGCGCAGATGGGCTTGGCCCGCGCGGTGTTGCGCGTGCGGTGTCGGCGCTCAGAACGTTCTTCATGTTTTTACAGAAGCAGGGTTTGGCCGAGAACATCGCGGTGCGCCGCGTGCGTCCGCCGAAGTTGCCGATGTCCGTTCCGAAGCCCGTCTCGATCGATGGCGCGCAGATGCTGCTCGACGAGGCGGAGATCTTGGGCAACGAGCCGTGGATCTCGGCGCGCAATGTTGCCGTGCTGACGCTGCTCTATGGCGCGGGGTTGCGTATTTCGGAGGCGCTGGGGTTGGACCGATCGGCCCTGCCACTCCCGGACGCGATGATCATCACCGGCAAGGGCAACAAGCAGCGCGTCGTGCCGGTGTTGCCGGAGGCGCGCGATGCGATCGAGGCTTACGTGAAGGTCTGCCCGTTCGGGAACTCGCGCGACGACCCTGTGTTTTACGGCGCGCGCGGCAAGCGGCTGCATCCGCGGATCGTGCAGGGGTTGATGCAACACTTGCGGCGGCTGCTTGGGTTGCCTGAGAGTGCTACGCCGCACGCGCTGCGCCACGCGTTCGCGACGCATCTGCTTGCGGCCGGCGGCGACTTGCGCGCGATCCAGGAACTGCTCGGTCACGCATCGCTCTCAACGACGCAGCGGTACACGGCAGTAGACGAAACGCACTTGCTCAAGGTGTATGAGAACTCGCACCCGCGCGCGCGGCGGACGTCTTAGAGCTGGTTCAGTTTCCAGACCCAGTAGTTTGTGGCGACGGCGGCGAAGATGTAGGCGACGGGGGAGCCTGCCCACATGATGGCGGAGGTGGCGCCGATCCAGTCGCTGCCGCTGTCATAGGTGAAGGGCAGTTCGAGGAAGTAGACGAACGTGGTGGAGAGCCAGACTGCTATGTTCGGCAAGAAGCCGCACGCCCACGACGACATGCCGTACGATTTGCAGCTGTCGCCGAACAGGCCCGCTTGGACCATATCCGTTTGCAGGAAATAGACCGCGACCGCCGCGAGGGCCAGCCAGCCAACGACCGCACCGAATAGTCGAGGTTGCCACATCATCCAGTACCTGCATTCGCCTTTCGAAAAGGCCGGCCATTATCGTGCCGGCGCCTGGCGGATCGTACTGTTTGCTCCGACAGGATTTTGGGCCGCGTAGTAGAGCGACTTGTACCTGAACCCCGGATGAAGGGTTCGGTTCCCTACATCTGCATCGTCCAGCCGCCGAAGGCTTGGGCGGCTTGTCGCACCGCCTCGGTGAGCGTTGGGTGGGCGTGGCTGGTGCGGGCGATGTCTTCGGCGGAGGCCCCCAGTTCGACCGCGAAGGCGGCCTCCGCGATCATGTTGCCCACCTCAGGCCCGATCATGTGGACGCCGAGGATCCGGTCCGTCTTTGCGTCGGCCAGCATCTTCACGAACCCGTCAGTCGAGGCGTTCGCGCGGGCGCGGGAGTTCGCGCTGAACGGGAATTTGCCTGTCTTGTAGGCGATGCCTGCGGCCTTCAATTCTTCTTCCGTCTTACCGACCGTCGCGACTTCGGGCGCCGTGTAAACGACGGCGGGGATCGCGTCGTAGTTCACGTGGCCTGCTTGGCCCGCGATGCGTTCGGCCACAGCGACGGCTTCGTCTTCCGCTTTGTGGGCAAGCATCGGGCCTTCGATCACGTCGCCGATGGCGTAGATGCCGGGAGCGGCTGTTGCGTAGTGCGCGCCGACCGGGATGCGGCCTTTGTTGTCGAGCTTGATGCCGACTTTATCCAGGCCCAGACCCTCGGTGTAGGGGCGGCGGCCGATGGAGGAGAGCACGATGTCGGTCTCGATCGTCTCGCGCGCGCCGCCTGCGGCTGGTTCGACGGCGACTTGAAGCGCGCCGTTCTTGCGTTCGACGCCGACGACTTTGGAGCCGAGTTTGAACGTCATGCCTTGCTTGGCGAGGATGCGTTGAAAGTTCTTCGCGATTTCGCCGTCGAGGCCTGGGGTGATGCGGTCGAGGAATTCGACGACCGTCACTTGCGCGCCGAGGCGGCGCCAGACGGAGCCCATCTCGAGCCCGATGTAGCCGGCGCCGATGACGAGCATGCGCTTCGGCACGCTATCGAGCGTCAAGGCGCCGGTCGAGGAGACGATGTCCTTCTCGTTCACGGTGACGCCGGGGAGCGGCGTGGGCTCGGAGCCCGTCGCAATGACGATCGCCGTTGCTTCGACGGTGCGAGTGGTGCCGTCGCTGCCTTTAATTTCGACGCGGTTGCCGCTAATTTCGACGCGGTTGCCGCCTGCGAGAACGCCCATGCCGTAGACGTGTTCGACCTTGTTCTTCTTGAACAGGAACTCGACACCTTTCGTCAGGCCGTCGACGGTCTTGTCCTTGTGCGCCATCATCATGGGCAAGTCGTAGGCGACGTTCGACGCGTTGATGCCGAGGCTGGCGTAGTGGTTCTTCGTTTCGTCATAGAGCTCGGAGACGCGGAGCAGCGCCTTCGACGGGATGCAGCCGATGTTCAGGCAGGTGCCGCCCATCTTGCCGCGCTTCTCGACGCAGAGCGTGCGCTTTCCCAATTGGCCCAAACGGATGGCGGCATTGTAGCCGCCGGGGCCGCCGCCGATGACGACGGCGTCGTACGTGTCGGTCATTTCAAACTTCCAGCACGAGGCGTTCGGGCGCCTCTAGGCATTCCTTGACGCGGACGAGGAACGTCACCGCTTCTTTGCCGTCGACCAGGCGATGGTCGTAGGAGAGCGCGATGTACATCATCGGGCGGATTTCGACTTTGCCGTCGATCGCGACCGGACGTTGTTCGATCTTGTGCATGCCCAAGATGCCCGATTGGGGCACATTCAGGATGGGCGTCGACATCAGTGAGCCGTAGACGCCGCCGTTCGAGATCGTGAACGTGCCGCCCTGCAGCTCTTCCAGCTTTAGCTTGTTGTCGCGGGCGCGTAGACCGAAGTCGTTGATCTTCTTTTCGATGTCAGCGAAGGAGAGTTCGTCGGCACCGCGAAGAACGGGAACGACAAGGCCGCGCTCCGTGCCCACGGCGACGCCGATGTCGTAGTAGTTCTTGTAGACGATCTCGTCGCCTTCGATCTCGCCGTTGACGGAGGGAATTTCCTTCAGCGCGATGATGCAGGCTTTGACGAAGAAGCTCATGAAGCCGAGGCGCACGCCGTAGCGTTTCTCGAACGTGTCTTTGTGGGCGGCGCGCAGGTGCATGACGCCGGACATATCGACTTCGTTGAAAGTCGTGAGCTGGGCTGCGGTGTTTTGCGCTTCTTTTAGGCGCAGCGCGATCGTGCGGCGTAGGCGCGACATCGGCACGCGCTCTTCGCGCGCGGCGTGCGGACGCGGACCTGACGGCGTGATGTACATCGGGCGCGGTTCGTTTGCGCGCGCTTCGACCGCCGCAAGCACGTCGCCTTTCATCACGCGGCCGTCGCGGCCGGAGCCTGCGATCGCGCTTGGGGCGATGTTTGCTTCTTCGGCAAGCTTGCGCGCTGAGGGCGCGACAGGTGCCGCCGCTACGGGCGCACGCGGCGGCTGGGGCGCTGGCACCGGCTTTGGTGCTGCTTGCGGGAGCGGTTGCGGTTTCGGCGGGGCGGCGGTCGCCCCTGCCCCCTCACCGATCGTCCCAAGCACGCCGCCG
Organism: Alphaproteobacteria bacterium; assembly: GCA_031365165.1. Lineage (GTDB taxonomy): Bacteria > Pseudomonadota > Alphaproteobacteria > Micropepsales > Micropepsaceae > SZUA-430. Next base: position 4,834 of record JANLXP010000875.1, on the reverse strand, counting down.
ACCGCGATCGTGGCGCCCGGCTGAACGCGGATTTCGGAGAGAACGCCGGCGCTCGGCGACGGGACTTCGACAGTCACTTTGTCGGTTTCGAGTTCGACCAAGGGTTCGTCGGCGCGCACCGCTTCGCCCGGCTGCTTCAGCCATTTGGCGACGGTCGCCTCCGTCACGGATTCGCCAAGGCCTGGCACGCGGATTTCGAGGGTCATGCTTCTTTCTTCCGGGGGATGCGTCGGTTCATGACAACGCCAGCGCGTCGTCGAGGAGGCTTTTCAGTTCGGCTTGGTGGCGGCTGCCCAACCCTGCGGCGGGGGAGGCGGACGCCGGGCGGCCGACGTAACGGGCGCGCGCGTTCTTCGCGCCGATGCGATTGAGCACCCATTCGATGTTGGGTTCCATGAACGTCCAGGCGCCCATGCTCTTCGGTTCTTCCTGCGCCCAGACGATGTCGGCTTTCAAGAAGCGGCCGAGTTCGGTGACCATGGAACGCGCGGGGATCGGATAGAACTGCTCGACGCGCAGCAGATAGATGTCGTCGATGCCGCGTTTTTCGCGCTCTTCCAGAATGTCGTAGTAGACCTTGCCGGAGCACAGGATCACGCGGCGGATTTTGTCATCGGGCGCCAGCTTGATCGCCGACGAACCGGGGTTCGTTTGCGCGTCGTCGTGCAGCAAACGGTGGAACGACGTGCCTTCCGCCATGTCGGTCAAGCTTGAGACGCAACGCTTGTGACGCAGCAGCGACTTCGGCGTCATCAAGATCAGCGGCTTGCGGAAGTTGCGATGAATCTGGCGGCGCAGCGCGTGGAAGTAGTTCGCGGGCGTCGAGATGTTGGCGACCTGGATGTTGTCTTCCGCGCAGAGCTGCAGGAAGCGTTCGAGACGCGCGGAGGAATGTTCCGGTCCCTGCCCTTCGTACCCGTGCGGTAGCAGCATCACGAGGCCGGACATGCGCAGCCACTTGCGTTCGCCGGAGACGATGAATTGGTCGATCAACACCTGCGCGCCGTTCACGAAGTCGCCGAATTGCGCTTCCCACAACACGAGCGCCTTCGGTTCGGCCAGCGTGTAGCCGTATTCGAAGCCGAGGGCTGCCGCTTCGGAAAGGAACGAATCGATGGCTTCGAATTCGCCTTGGGTCTGCGAGACGTTTTGGAGCGGGTGGTAACGTTCTTCCGTTTCCTGGTCGACGAACGCCGCGTGGCGTTGGCTGAACGTGCCGCGAACCGAGTCTTGTCCTTCAAGCCGGACGTGGAAGCCTTCGTCGAGCAGCGTGCCGAATGCGAGCGCTTCGGCAGTTGACCAATCGATGCCTTGGCCGGTTTCCAGCATCTGCGCTTTTTGCTGCAGCAGGCGTTGGACCGTCTTGTGCAGATTGAAATTGTCGGGCGCGCGGGTCAGTGCTTTGCCGACGCGCTTCAAATTTTCGAGCGGAACCGCCGTATCGCCGCGACGCTCTTCGCCTTCGGCTTGACCGAAGCCCGCCCAAGCACCATCGAGCCAATCGGCACGGTTTGCTTTGAAAGTCGTCGCGGCTTCAAGCGCGTTTTGAAGGCGCTGATCGAATGCTTGGCGCATGGCGTCACGTTCAGCCGGCGTGATCGAACCTTCGTCCAGCAAGCGTTGTTCGTAGAGTGCCAGCGTCGAGGCATGCGCCTTGATCGCCTTGTACATCAGCGGCTGCGTGAACATCGGCTCGTCCGTTTCGTTGTGACCGAAACGGCGGTAGCAGAACATGTCGATGACGACGTCTTTGTGAAACAGCTGGCGGAACTCGGTCGCCACGCGCGCGGCGTAAACAACCGCTTCCGGATCGTCGCCGTTCACGTGGAAGATTGGCGCCTGCACCATCAACGCCACATCCGAGGGATAGGGCGACGAGCGCGAATGCATCGGTGCAGTCGTGAAGCCAATTTGATTGTTCACGACGACGTGGATCGTGCCGCCGGCGCGAAAGCCCTTCGTGCCGGACATGGCGAAGCATTCGGCAACGATGCCCTGGCCTGCGAACGCTGCGTCGCCGTGCATGAGGACCGGGATCACGGTCGTGCGGTCGACCTTGTCTTTGAACTGATGCTGTTTGGCGCGGGCTTTGCCGAGAACGACCGGGTTCACCGCTTCCAAGTGCGACGGGTTTGCGGCAAGCGAGAGGTGAACTTTGTTACCGTCGAACTCGCGGTCGGCGGACGCGCCCAAGTGATACTTCACGTCGCCCGAGCCGCCGACGTCTTCCGGGCTCGACGAGCCGCCTTGGAATTCGTGGAAGATCGCGCGATAGGGTTTCGCCATGACGTTCGCGAGCACGTTGAGACGCCCGCGATGCGGCATGCCGAACGAGATTTCTTTCGCGCCGAGCTTACCGGCCACCTTGATGATCTGCTCGAGCGCCGGGATCAAGGACTCGGCGCCGTCGAGGCCGAAGCGTTTGGTGCCGACGAACTTGACGGCGCAGAAGCGTTCGAAGCCTTCGCCTTCCATCAGTTTTTGGAGGATCGCCTTTTTGCCCTCGAGCGTGAAGGTGATTTCCTTGTCCGCGCCTTCCATACGCTGCTGCAGCCATGCTTTCTGATCGGGGTCAGAAATGTGCATGAACTGAATGCCGATCTTGCCGCAGTAGGTCTTGCGCAGCACGTCGAGCATCTGGCGAACGGTTGCGGACTCAAGGCCCAACATGCCGTCGATGAAAATCGGGCGGTCAAGATCGTTCGGGCCGAAGCCGTAGCTCTCCGGATGCAATTCCGGATGCGGCGCGGGCGGGGTCAGCTTCAGCGGATCGAGATCGGCTTCGAGATGGCCGCGCACGCGATAGGCGCGGATCATCTGAATGGCGCGCACGGTGTCGGTGACGGCGCGCCGGATCTCGTCGCTCGATAGCGATGGCGCGATCGCTGCGATCTTTTGTTGGAGCTGGTGGACGACCTGTTCGCGCGCAGGTTTGGCCGGCCGCGGTTCCGATTTGGCCGGTAACGCCGCAAGTGCGCGCGTTACCTCATCCGCGGGTTCGGGCATGTCGGTGCGCGCCCACGATGCACCGGGGTTCGCGTCGCCGCGCGAGACGGTGCTGGCGAAAAACGCGCGCCAGCTTTCATCGACCGAGTTCGGATTTTCGAGATAGAGCGCGAGCTGCTGCTCGATGAAGGTGGCGTTGGCGCCGTAGAGAAATCCAGTGTCGGCGAAGACTTCGTTCGTTCGTTCGCCTTTGGCTTGCGGGGTTGCCATTTGATCCGTCTCAACACTTGCGCGCCTAAGTCCGGCACGCCAAGAACAACTAACCTTTCAACACGCGCGACAGCGTGGTGCCCAATGCGGCGGGCGAATCCGCCACCGTGATCCCGGCCGCGCGCATCGCTTCGATCTTGCCTTCGGCCGTTCCTTTGCCGCCGGACACGATTGCGCCCGCGTGGCCCATTCGCCGGCCCGGCGGCGCGGTTACGCCCGCGATGAAGCCAACGACCGGCTTTTTGACCTTCGACTTTTTCAGGAAGTCCGCCGCGTCTTCTTCGGCCGAGCCGCCGATTTCACCGATCATAATGATGGATGTCGTTTCCGGATCGGCAAGGAACATCTCCAACACATCGATGAAGTTGGTGCCGTTAACCGGATCGCCGCCAATACCCACACAGGTCGTCTGGCCAAGGTTTGCCGCCGTCGTCTGCGCGACGGCCTCGTAGGTCAGCGTGCCGGAGCGGGACACGATGCCGACCGAGCCGCGCTTGTGGATGTGGCCCGGCATGATGCCGATTTTGCATTCGCCGGGCGTGATAACGCCGGGGCAGTTCGGACCGACGAGGCGCGTCTTCGAGCCTTGCAGCGCGCGCTTCACCCGCACCATGTCGAGGACCGGGATCCCTTCCGTGATGCAAACGGCCAGCGCCACACCCGCGTCGATCGCCTCTAGGATTGCATCGGCTGCGAACGGCGGCGGCACGTAGATCGCGCTCGCGGTCGCGCCAGTTTTTTCGACCGCTTCAGAAACGGTGTCGAATACGGGCAGGTTCAGGTGCGTCGTCCCGCCTTTGCCGGGCGAGATGCCGCCCACCATCTTGGTGCCATAGGCGATCGCCTGCTCCGAGTGGAACGTGCCTTGGTTGCCGGTGAAACCCTGGCAAATGACTTTCGTGTTCTTGTCGACGAGGACGGCCATTCTCTCTTCCTAGTTCTGTTTGATGTTGGCGAGAGACATGATCTTCGCCGCGTCTTCGCGTGCGAGGGGTTTGCCCCGCGACTGGATCTGCACGATGCCGGCCAAATCTGAGCGCAGCTTTATGATGGCGGCGGCGTTGTGTTCGGTCGCTGCACCGGCCCCCAGGTCATATTCGACGAAAAGGGTCTTTGAACCCTTCGCGTCAGTGCCTTCCTTGGTTTCGACTATCGTGCCGTTCTGCGAGTAGGTGCTCAGCATGATCGCCTGAAGGCGTTTCAGGACGGCGGGGCGCTCCGGCTCCTTCGCGGGTAGAGCGAGCGTCGTGATCGTGACGAGACGGGCCCATTTGCGCACGTCGTGACCGGCCGGCACGAATTCCATCGTGGCGGAGGACTCGTTGTTCATCTGGCCCCACGCCAGTGCGCAGCCGAACGACGCGGCGATCGAAGCGAATTCTTTCGCCAAGCCTTCGATGTAGGGACGGTTCGGGTCGCTCGACGTTTTGTCGCCGACGTAGAACTCGGCGCTCGCCGGCAGTGCTGCGAGGCCTGCGAGCAGGACCAGGACGACGAGTTTGGCGATGGTGCGCGAAGACATGCGTTACTTCCGAATGGCGCTGACAGAGAGGGAGAGACCGGGGAGCGTGCCGCCGGCGACGAGGTAATGCATCGTGAGCGACGACGCGTCCTGTAC
>JANLXP010000869.1:0-4622 GCA_031365165.1 Alphaproteobacteria bacterium | reverse complement strand
CTCACGGGCGCACGCACGCTGTAGGCTTCCGGCTCGCGCACCAGGTAAAGGAATGTGAGACCGCAGGCGGTCAACACAAACGCGAGCAGGAACGTCGACGCATATCCGTTGCCGAGCGCATTGGTTTCAACCAGGTATTTGCCGCCGACATACGCAACCGCCGAGGCGGTCATACCGCCCAAGAAATTGCGCAAGCCGATCATCATGCCGCGGCGGTCGGCTGGAATCGTCTTTGTGAGCAAAACGTTCCAAAGCACATTTTGCATGCCGGAGAAAACGCCGAGCGCTCCCAGAAACAGCGCGAACACATAGATCGTTATGTTAGGCGGCAAAAAGAACCCGGATAGCGCAAGCCCCAGAACCGAGAGCCGCATCATCCAACCGTAACGCAGACCCAGATCGACGATCCGGCGCCGGTGCTCGATCGCTGTCGCGCCAAAAATGCTGCTGACGAACGACCCCAAGTACTGCATCGCGAGCGCCAGGCCGACGAGGGCGGTCGATCCAGTCAGCGCGAACAAATAAGCGGGCACAAAAGTAGGCGCGTTGACGAGTCGAAACCCCGTCATCGCCAGCATGCCATGTGCAAGCTGGCTGACGTAGTTGCGCGTCAGATTGGCGGCCACTTCCTCATGGAATTTGGCCTCTGCACGAGCTTCAACGTTCACGTCGTTCAGTTACGTCCCCTCAAACGCCGTGCGTTTTGAACCACTCGAGCGCGCGCGGCCACGCTTGCTTTGCCGCAGCCTCGTTGTAGCTCGGTCGGTAGTCGGCCAAGAACCCATGATCGGCGCCCGGATAGACCACGATCTCGCTCTTCGTGTCGCCGGCGGCTTTGAGGGCAGCACGCATCTCGTCGCCCTCGCTCACCGGAATACCTTTATCGAGCTCGCCATAGAGGCCAAGCACGCGCCCCTTCATCTTGGCAGCGAGATCGATCGGATGCACTGGACGCATGTCGTTCGCATGCTTTGTCATCGAGCCGTACCACGCCACCCCGGCTTTGATCGCGGGGTTGTGCGCCGTATACATCCAGGTTGCGCGCCCACCCCAGCAAAAGCCTGTAACACCAAGCCGACCCGCATCACCGCCGTTGCCGGCAGCCCACTTCGCCGTCGCATCAAGATCGCTGAGCACAGTCTCGTCGACGGCTTTGCGCACGATCGTTTCGACCAGCGTCTTGATGTCGGCAACCTTCGTCGCGTCGCCATAGCGCGCGTAGAGATCGGGCGACACCGCGAGGTAACCAGCCTTCGCGAACCGCCGACACACGTCCTTGATCCACTCATGCACGCCGAAGATCTCGTGCACGACCAAGATCGTTCCGAGTTTCGTTCCCTTCGTCGGCATCGCGCGATACGCCGGCATTTCACCGTCGGCGACAGGAATTTTCACCTCGCCCGCTTCAAGGCCAGAGGCATCCGTCGCAATGGTGGTCGCCGCAACCGGTTGCACGGCAAGCGCAAACCCGGTGGCAAGGCTCGTCATCGCAAAACCGCGACGGTTCATGGAGGTGCGATCGATCACGTCTGACATTGTCGAGTCCTCGGAAACAAAAACAGCAAGGCCGGGGAAATGGCCCCCGGCCTTCACACCTTAGCAATGGCTCTATTCCAGTGCGAGCCCCAACCTAGCGGATGCGACGAAGTGATTCCGTACGGTCGTTGAAACCGAAGGCCCAAAGGTTCGACTGCGACCGATCCAAGATCACGCAATAGCCGCGATAATTTGGACGGTCGCAGAGCTGCCAAACGCCGCCTTGAATCACGACGCTCGATGTCAAGTTCCCGAAGCTGTACGGGCCCAGATCCGGGACATCGGTCGAGAACGCGCGCGAGGTGCCCGCATAGTTCGTATGGCGATAGAGCGTTATCCGGCGGTACCCACCGCCCTCACCGCCTGAACCGCCGCAGACGAGGCGGCCATTCTCGTTGACGACGTTGCCTCTGCATTTGTTGAGATCCAACGTCGACGTGCGCCAGCTACCGAAATTGTCACGGCACGTCGCGTAGAGCACGTTCCCGTACAGCCGCCCGTTCTGGCAGGAGTTGCGCCAACTGCCGCCCGGCAACCGTCCGTCCACATCGTCGTCGTCATCGCCGTCGTCAACATCATCCCGGACGCAGCGAAGAATTCCGTTCGCGTTTGAGATGTCGCGGCAAGATTGGTAACCAGCAAGCTCCGTGTATCGCCAACGCCCGAAATTGTCGCGGCACTCGGCGGTCAGCGTTCCGCGCTCGATCGCGATGCTGCGGCACGAATTGCGATAGCTACCCCTCGGCGACCAACCACCGTGGTCGTCGTTGTCACCATTGTCGTCATCATTGGTGTCGCCGACGCACTCTAGCCGGCCATTGCGATTGGCAATATCGCCGTCGCAATCGCGATAGTTTCGCAGCGTCGTGTAGTTCCAATTGCCCGAGCGTGTTCGGCACGTTGCCGACAACGTGTTCCACGTCGCTTCGATGTCGCTGCACGTTCGATTGTAGGTGCCGGGTGGTGTGTAGTCCGCTTTCGCACCGGCGATCGCCAACACGGCAAATGCGAACGCCGTCAACAGTCTCGCCACGAGTTTCATGAGATCACCTATTTCCAAACGACGCCCCACTCTGCACGCAATCTTGGCCCGAGTTGGGCACGAAGAAAATGCGGCTGAATTGCGGCCCACGCGGCCCCAGTTGCGCCACGAGACCGCCGCTTTCCGCATTCAGAAATCCGCCATGCGCTCGTTCATCTTCGCCCTCGCGCTGATCGCGCTCACATCGCCGGTTGCAGCAGCAACGGTGAACCTCATCGTGGTCGACAAGTCCCGCCGCGTCATGACGCTGTGGGCGGGCAAGAAGCCATTCAGGACCTACCGCATCGCTCTCGGCGGAAACCCAGTTGGCGATAAGGAGGAAGAGGGCGACTCCCGTACGCCCGAGGGCCGCTACGTGATCGACGGCAAAAACCCGGGCTCGAGCTTCCACTTATCGCTACGCATCTCGTACCCAAACAAGCAGGATCGCGCGGATGCCGCCCGACGCGGTGTGTCGCCGGGTGGATTGATCATGATCCACGGCACCCCTGGCTACTTCGGGATGCTTCAATCCACGGGTGCAATACGCGACTGGACCTCGGGCTGCATTGCCGTCTCGAACGATGAAATCGAAGAAATCTACAAGAACGTCCGCATCGGCACCCTGATCGTTATCAAACCTTAAGCGACGCGCTTGACCGGACCGTTCGGCCACCTATGCTGCGCCCGCTCAACATACGAACGGGACCAATGACAACGACGACCCTCGACCGGCGCGCCAAAGCGGCTGAACCGAAGCAAGCTTGGACAACCGCACAAGCGCGTGAACTCTACGATCTCCCGTTCGCCGATTTGATCTTCCGCACGCAAACCGTACACCGCATGCACTTCGATCCGAACGAAGTGCAGATGTCGACGCTCCTTTCGATCAAGACCGGTGGCTGCCCCGAAGACTGCGGCTACTGCAGCCAGTCGTCCCATTTCGAAACCGGCCTGAAGGCCTCGAAGCTGATGGCACTAGACGAAGTGCGCACGGCCGCCGAACAAGCGAAGGCCGGTGGCGCTTCCCGCTTCTGCATGGGCGCAGCTTGGCGCGAACCAAAGGACCGCGACATCGACACGCTCTGCGAGATGGTGCGCGAGGTGAAGGGCCTAGGCCTCGAAAGCTGCATGACGCTCGGGATGCTGACGCAGGGCCAGGCCCAACGCTTAGCCGACGCGGGCCTCGATTTTTACAACCACAACATCGACACCGGCCCCGAATACTACGGCAAGGTCATCACGACACGCACGCTGCAGGATCGGCTAGATACCCTGGAACACGTGCGTGAAGCCGGCATGGCCGTTTGCTGCGGCGGCATCATCGGTATGGGTGAAGCGCGCGAAGACCGCATCGGCATGCTGGTCACGCTTGCAAACCTCTCCACACCGCCGGAGTCTGTGCCGATCAACGCGCTCATGAAGATCAAGGGCACGCCGCTTGGCGACAGCGCTGCGATCGACAATTTCGAATTCGTCCGCACGATAGCGGCCGCACGCATCATGATGCCGTTGTCGGTGGTGCGCCTCTCCGCCGGTCGCGAGAACATGAGCGAAGAACTACAGTCGCTCTGCTTCCTTGCCGGAGCCAACTCGATCTTTATCGGTCCGAAGCTCCTGACGACCGCAAACCCGGCGAAGGCAAAAGACGACGCGCTGTGGTCGAAGCTGGGCGTGCGCCCGATGGATATCTAAGCAGCGGCCTTCAATCAGACCGAACGCTTCACCATCATCTGCTTGATCTCGCCGATCGCTTGCGCCGGGTTCAGCCCCTTCGGACACGTGCTCGCGCAATTCATGATCGTGTGACAGCGATAGAGCCGGAACGGATCCTCAAGATTGTCGAGCCGCTCGCCCTTAGCCTCATCGCGGCTGTCGGCCAGCCAGCGGTAGGATTGCAGCAGGATCGCGGGGCCTAAGTACCGCTCTTGATTCCACCAATAGCTCGGGCACGACGTCGAGCAACACGCGCACAAAATGCACTCGTAAAGTCCGTCGAGTTTCTGCCGGTCCTCCGGCGATTGCTTCCATTCCTTCTCGGGCGTCGGCGTCTTCGTCTGCAGCC
>JANLXP010000844.1:0-2375 GCA_031365165.1 Alphaproteobacteria bacterium | reverse complement strand
GCCGCTCTTGAAGGATCTGCGGCGCGGCGTGATGGAGCTTTACATCTCCGACCATCCGCTCGACTGCCTGACCTGTGCTGCGAACGGCGATTGCGAGCTGCAGGACATGGCGGGGGCGGTCGGCTTGCGCGATGTGCGCTACGGCTATGCGGGCGAGAACCATTTGGTTCAAGAGAAAGACGAGTCCAATCCTTATTTCACGTTCGATCCTTCGAAGTGCATCGTTTGCTCGCGCTGTGTGCGGGCGTGCGAGGAGACGCAGGGCACGTTCGCGCTGACGATCGATGGGCGCGGGTTCGCGTCCAAGGTTTCGGCTGGGATGTCGGAGAGTTTTCTCGCGTCCGAGTGTGTGTCGTGCGGGGCCTGTGTGCAGGCGTGTCCGACAGCGACGCTCAGCGAAAAGTCCGTGATCGAGATTGGCGTGCCGGAGCATTCGGTCGTCACGACCTGCGCCTATTGCGGCGTCGGCTGTGCGTTCAAGGCGGAGATGCGCGGCGAGGAACTTGTGCGCATGGTGCCGTTCAAGGACGGCAAGGCGAACCACGGCCATTCCTGCGTGAAGGGCCGCTTTGCTTGGGGCTACACGACGCACCGCGAACGTGTGCTGAAGCCGATGATCCGCGCGCGGGTGGACGAGCCGTGGCGCGAGGTTTCTTGGGAAGAAGCGATTGCCTACACCGCCTCCGAATTCAAGCGTATCCAGGCGAAGTACGGGCGGCTGGCGGTCGGCGGCGTGACGTCGTCGCGCTGCACGAACGAAGAGACGTTCCTGGTCCAGAAGCTGGTGCGGGCGGCGTTCGGGAATAACAACGTCGATACGTGCGCGCGGGTGTGCCACTCGCCGACCGGCTATGGGCTTAAGACCACGTTCGGGACGTCGGCTGGCACGCAGGATTTCGACAGCGTGGATCATGCGGACGTGATCGTCGTGATCGGCGCCAATCCCACTGACGGGCATCCGGTCTTTGCCTCACGCATGAAAAAGCGGCTGCGCGAGGGGGCGAAGCTGATCGTCATCGATCCGCGGCGCATCGACCTGGTGCGTATGCCGCATGTGGAGGCATCGTACCATCTGCCGCTGAAGCCCGGAACGAATGTCGCAATCCTGACGGCGCTCGCTCATGTGATCGTAACGGAGGGCCTTGTGAACGAGGCGTTCGTGCGCGAGCGTTGCGAGAGCGATGCCTTCGCGGGTTGGGCTGAGTTCGTGGCGCTGCCGCAGAACAGTCCCGAGGCGATCGAGAACGTCACTGGCGTACCGGCGGCGTCGCTGCGTGGGGCTGCGCGGCTTTATGCGACGGGCGGGAATGGCGCGATCTATTACGGGCTCGGCGTGACGGAGCACAGCCAGGGCACGACGGCGGTGATGGCGATCGCCAACCTCGCCATGGCGACGGGCAATATCGGTCGCCCCGGTGTCGGCGTGAACCCCTTACGCGGACAGAACAACGTGCAGGGCGCGTGCGACATGGGTTCGTTCCCGCACGAGCTCTCCGGCTATCGCCACATTTCGGAAGAGCCTGCGCGCGCGATGTTCGAGGCGCTTTGGCGGGTGCCGCTCGACAACGAGCCGGGCTTGCGCATTCCAAACATGCTGGATGCCGCGATCGAAGGGCGGTTCAAGGGCATCTATATTCAGGGCGAAGACATTCTGCAGTCCGATCCGAACACGAAGCACGTGGCGGCGGCGTTTGCGGCGATGGAATGCGTGGTCGTGCACGACCTCTTCCTGACCGAGACGGCGAACTACGCGCACGTGTTTTTGCCGGGCTCCACGTTCCTTGAAAAGAACGGCACGTTCACGAACGCTGAGCGGCGTATTCAGCTGGTGCGCAAGGTGATGAGCCCGCGCAACGGCTTTGAGGATTGGGAGATCACGCAAAAGCTGGCGCAGGCGATGGGCTTTGCCATGAACTACAGCCACGCCAGCGAGATCATGGATGAGGTCGCGCGGCTGACGCCGACGTTTGCGGGCGTGTCGTTCGAGAAGCTGGACGCGCTCGGTTCGATCCAATGGCCGTGCAACGAACGTGCGCCGGAGGGTACGCCAGTCATGCACATGGACGGGTTCGTGCGCGGCAAGGGCCGGTTTATGATCACCGAATATGTCGCGACGGATGAGAAGGTCGGGCCACGCTTCCCATTGTTGCTGACCACCGGGCGAATCTTGAGCCAGTACAATATCGGCATTCAGACGCGGCGCACGGCGAACGTCGTTTGGCACGCGGAAGACGTTCTGGAGATTCATCCGCACGACGCGGAGGTGCGCGGGATCAAAGATGGTGACTGGGTGAAGCTGGCGAGCCGCGAGGGCGAGACGGCTTTGCGCGCGGTCTTGACCGACCGCGTGGCGCCGGGCGTCGTTTACACGACGT
>JANLXP010000801.1:0-2171 GCA_031365165.1 Alphaproteobacteria bacterium | reverse complement strand
GGCGACCGACATCACAAAGCAGCTGAAGCTGCCCAACGTGCGCGTGCTGAAAGCGGGCTACGGCGAATTGCCGAATCTCGCCGACGTGAACCCCGCACACGATGTGATCTTCACCTGGAACGGCACGACCTCCGGCGTGCGCAGTCCGGACGGCGATTGGATTTCGGACAGCCGCGAAGGCTTGACGTTCTGCGACGCGACCTCGGCCGCGTTCGCGCAAGACCTGCCGTGGGCCAAGCTCGATGTGACGACGTTCTCTTGGCAGAAGGTGTTGGGCGGCGAAGCCGCACACGGGATGCTGATCTTGTCGCCCAAGGCCGTCGCCCGCCTCGAAAGCCACAAGCCCGCGTGGCCGATGCCGAAAATCTTCCGCATGACGAAAGACGGCAAGCTGAACGAAGGCATCTTCAAGGGTGAAACGATCAACACGCCCTCGATGCTCTGCGTCGAAGACTATCTCGACGCGCTCGGTTGGGCCGAAAGCGTCGGCGGCTTGAAAGGCTTGATGGCGCGCGCGGACGAAAACCTGCACGTCATCGACCGCTGGACGAAAGCATCCGGCTGGGCCGACTTTCTGGCGACGGATCCGAAGACGCGCTCGAACACATCGGTGTGTTTGAAGATCGTCGATCCGTGGTTCGTGAGCAAAGATGCCGACGGCCAAGCCGCAGCAGCAAAGAAGATCGCCGATCTCCTCGACAAGGAAGGTGTCGCCTTCGACATCGCCGCCTATCGCGACGCCCCGCCGGGCTTGCGCATCTGGGCCGGCGCAACCGTCGAAAGCGCCGACCTCAAGGCGCTCACCCCCTGGCTCGATTGGGCCTGGTTGCAGGTCAAGGCGAACTAAGTCTGGGAGCGCGGGCGTCCCGCCCGCTCTTCCTTCCCCTCTTCCCATTCTTCGATTCCGAGATTCCCCATGCCCAAAGTCCTGATCTCCGACCAGCTCTCGCCCGCCGCCGTGCAAATCTTCAAAGACCGCGGCGTCGATGTCGACGTGAAGCCCGGCCTCTCGAAAGAGGAATTGAAAACGATCATCGGCCGCTATGACGGCTTGGCGATCCGCTCTGCGACGAAGGTCACCGCCGAACTGCTGAGCGCCGCGACGCACTTGAAGGTCATTGGCCGCGCAGGCATCGGCGTCGACAACGTCGACATCAACGCCGCGACCGCCCGTGGGGTCATCGTCATGAACACCCCGCACGGCAACTCGATTACGACCGCCGAACACGCGATCGCGCTGATGTTCGCGCTCGCCCGCGAGATCCCCGCCGCGAACGCCTCGACCCACGCCGACAAGTGGGAAAAGAACCGCTTCATGGGCGTGGAACTCACCGGCAAGACGCTCGGCATTATCGGCTGCGGCAACATCGGCTCGATCGTCGCCGAACGCGCGAAGGGCTTGCGCATGAAGGTCGCGGCCTTCGACCCCTACCTGAGCCCCGAACGCGCCGCCGACCTCGGCGTCGACAAAGTCGAACTCGACGAACTGTTGCACCGCGCCGACTTCATCACGCTGCACACGCCTTTGACCGACAAGACGCGCAACATCCTCGACGCGAAGTCGCTCGCCAAAGCCAAGAAAGGCGTGCGCATCATCAATTGCGCCCGCGGCGGCCTGATCGACGAGAAGGCGCTGAACGAAGCACTCACCAGCGGCCACGTTGCCGGTGCCGCGCTCGACGTGTTCGAGACCGAGCCCGCGAAAGAAAATCTGCTGTTCGGCTCCGACAAAGTCGTGGTCACGCCCCACCTCGGAGCGTCCACGTCCGAGGCGCAGGAAAACGTCGCGCTGCAAGTCGCCGAACAGATGTCGGACTACCTGCTCACCGGCGCGATCACGAACGCGATCAACATGCCCTCGATCACATCCGATCAAGCGGCAACGATGAAGCCGTGGATCCAACTCGCCGAACGTCTCGGCGCGTTTGCCGGCCAACTCACCGAAACCGCGATCAAGTCCGTCGAACTCGTGTTCGAAGGCCACGCCGCCGAATTGAACACCCGCGCGCTCACCCAAGCGGCACTCGCGGGCCTGCTCAAACCGGCGCTCTCCGACGTCAACATCGTCAACGCTCCGATCGTGGCCAAAGAGCGCGGCATCCAAGTCTCCGAAGTGCGCCGCACCCAGCACGGCGCTTACGAAGGCTATATGATGATCAAGGTCATCACCG
>JANLXP010000468.1:0-6530 GCA_031365165.1 Alphaproteobacteria bacterium | reverse complement strand
CTGTTCGCCGACGTGAAGGGGTCGATGGAACTCGCCGAGAGCCTCGACCCGGAGGCCTTCTCGCGCATCATGTCGAGGTTCTTTGCCATCCTGACTGAAGGCGTCGAGCGCTTCGAAGGCTTCGTCGACAAGTTCACAGGCGACGGCATCATGGCGCTGTTCGGCGCACCCATCGCGCACGAAGACCACGCGCAGCGCGCCTGTTACGCGGCGCTCCATCTGAAGGACGAAATCGCGCGTTACGCTGCCGAACTTAAGCGCGAGCCTGGGTTGAGCTTCTCCACCCGCATGGGCCTGAACTCCGGCGAAGTCGTTGTGGGTTCGATCAGCGAAGACCTGCGCATGGACTACACCGCACAGGGCCACACCGTGGGCATGGCGCAGCGCATGGAAAACCTCGCCGAACCGAACACTTGCTTCGTCAGCGGCAACACGGCAGCGCTCGCCCGCGGCTACTTCGATCTGGAGGACCTTGGGGAATTCCGCGTCAAGGGCGTGGCGAACCCGATGCATGTCCATCGCCTGAATGGCATGGGAAACTCGCGCAACCGTTTCGATCTTTCGCGTTCGCGTGGCCTTAGCCGTTTCGTTGGCCGCGCCTCCGACTTGCGCACGTTGGACGATGCGCTCGAACAAACCGCTGCCGGCAACGGTCAGGTCATCGGTGTCGTCGCCGAGGCCGGCACCGGCAAAAGCCGCCTCTGTTTCGAGTTCCTTGAACGGTGCCGCGCGAAGGGCATGCGCGTGTTTGAGGGCAGGGCCGTGGCCCACGGGCGCAACATCCCGTTCCTGCCGATCCTCGATGTGTTTCGTTCCTACTTCGATGTCACCGCCAACGACAACGACAACGCCGCGCGCGTGAAGATCGCGGGCCACATGATGGTGCTCGATCAGAAATTCGCCGACACGGTGCCGCTGGTCTACGAATTCTTAGGTGTCGCCGATCCGCAAAACCCCGCGCCGCGGCTCGATCCTGAAGTGCGCCAGCGCCAGCTCATCGGCGTCATCCGCCAGATCATCCGCAGCGCCAGCGAGAAACAGCCAACCGTCACGATGGTCGAGGATCTCCACTGGCTGGACTCCGCCAGCGCCGAGTTTCTCGAGCACATGGTCGATGCGAGGCAGGGCACGCATAGCCTGCTGCTCTTGAACTTCCGTCCTGAATATCGGGCGGAGTGGATGCAGAAATCTTGGTACCGCCAGATCCCGCTGACACCGCTCGATGAGAAGGCGACGGTGGAATTGTTGACGAGCCTCCTCGGAAACCACCCGACGATCGCTTCGTTGGCAGCGCCCATTCACCAGCGCACAAGCGGCAATCCCTTCTTCATCGAAGAGGTGGTCCAGAATCTTATCGAGACGAAGCACGTTGAAGGTTCGCCTGGAAACTATCGTCTCATCACGGCGCTCGACCACCTGGACGTGCCCGCAAACGTCAAGTCGATCTGGGCATCGCGCATCGATCGTCTGCCCGAGCGCGAGAAGCGTCCGCTGCAGACGGCCTCCGACATCGGCAAGGACTTTCCGGAAACGCTGCTGGCCGAAGTCGCTGGACTTCCGAGCGACGAGTTGAAGAGCGCCATCGCCAGTCTTCGTAAAGCCGAATTCATCTACGACCTCGCGCTCTATCCAACCGTGGAATACGCCTTCAAGCATCCGCTGACCCAAGAAGTGGCGCTGAGCAGCCTGCTGTCGGAACGGCGGCGGAAAGTTCACCGCACATTGGCGGAAGCCGTCGAGCGGCAAAATCCCGAGCACCTCGACGAGAAAGCGGCACTGCTTGCGCATCATTGGGAGGAGGCCGGCGAGATGCTCGCCGCCGCGCAGTGGCATGCACGCGCCGCGCAATGGGCGGGCCTCACCAACGCAACCGAAGCGTTGCGTCATTGGCAGAGTGCGCGTCGGCTGCTGCGCGATGCGCCGCAGACACCTGAAACCGTGCAGTTTGGTGTAGCCGCGTGCACGGGCGCGCTTGGCCTAAGCTGGCGGCTCGGGACACCTGAGAAAGAGATAACGGAAGTTTTCGAGGAAGGGCTGAAGCTCGCGCGCGCTTCCAACGACATCACGGCGCAGGCCGCATTGAACGGCATCTACGGATGCTTCCTGGGTCTCGTCGAAGGTCTGTCGGACGAGTATTGCCGCTATGCCAAAGAGGGGATCCGGCTCGCCGAACAGACCGACAATCAGGGTCTGCAGATCGCACAGCGCGCGTTCTTCGGCTTCGGTGCTGTTCTCGCTGGCCGCCTCAAGGAAGGTCTGGCGTCGTGCGAATGGGCATTCGCGCACCTGCCGAACGATCCGGAGTTGGGAAAGGTCTACTCGGGCTACAGCCCCTATCTCGGGCTGCTCGACGCGTATGCGTGGATCCTCGTCAGAAGCGGGCGTATCGCGGAAGGGCGGGAAGCGATTGCAAAGGTCAAAGCGCTGGCACTCGAATGCTGCGACTTCGAAATTCAAACCTGGCTGGGCCTACCGAACTCGGAGCTGGCCGTCGCCTGCGCTGACGCCGCTGCGGCTCGCGTTTATGCCGAAACCTCGCTGGCTGCAGGGGAGAGATCGGCAACGCCACAATCAAGAATGGTCGGCGTGGCGTCGCATGGCGCCGCATGCCGGCTGGAAGGACGATGGAGTGAAGCGGTTGCGGCCTCCGGCGAAGCCGTGGAGCTGGGTCTCGCCGGCGCCAATCGCGAGTTCGAGGGGTGGGTCCGTTCCGAACTCGCGCTCGCGCTGCTGGGGCAAGGCGACATCGATGGCGCCGAACGGCACGCAGAATTGTCGGTGGAGGCCGCGCACGCGCAGCCGTCCCGGTTCGATGAAATTCGCGGGCATCTCGCGTTTATCCGCACCCAGCTAGCGCGCGGCGGCGAGAAAGCGCTCGGGCGCGCGGACGTTGCGCTCGATCGAGCGCAAGCGCTGACCGACGAATACGAGATCAACGTCTACCTTCCGGAGTTACATGAGTGTCGAGCCCGTCTGGCACGGGCACGCGGTGATGCGCAGGCCGCCTCTCGGGCGTTCGAGGAAGCATCGCGGCACTACGGCAAGATGGGCGCGCCGTTGCAGGTTGCGCGGCTGAAGAACGAAGCAGCCAACTGAGTGCTCGTGTCACGTTTGGTGTGTGCAGGGCGACGTTGTTATTGCGAATGATTTGCAATAAACTCGTGTGCATGAAGCTGAACGAACTTAAGCCAGGCAGGGTCGCGCATGTTCGCGGTGTCGATGCTGCGTCGACGGAGCTTGAGGCGAAGCTTCGCGAAGTTGGATTCTCCGAAGGTGATGAAGTCGAGATGCTCGGCCATGGGCCGTTCGGCGGGCTGACGTTGGCCGTTCGGCTTAATCGCACGATCATCGCGCTGCGCGGACCGGAAGCGGCGCTGGTCGAGGTTGAGCCGGTATGAGTGCGTTTCGTCTGGCACTGGTCGGTGCGCCGAACTCGGGCAAGTCGACGCTGTTCAATGGGCTCACCGGCGGGCGCGCGAAGGTTGCGAACTATGCGGGCGTAACGGTCGAACGGCGGAGCGGCACGTTCGCGACGCCTGGTGGACGTTTGGTCGAGTTGATCGATCTGCCGGGCATCTATGGTTTGTCCGCACGCTCGATGGACGAGCGGATTGCGGTCGGCGTGATCAGCGGCAAAGGGGCCCAAGAACAACCGCCTGATGCGCTGCTCGTGCTTGTCGATGCTGCGGATTTGCGGACGCATTTGCATTTGGCGTTGCAGCTCAAAGCGCTCGGGCGGCCGATGTTGCTCGTGTTGAACATGATCGACTTGGCTGAACGCGACGGCGTGAAGATCGATGTCGCGAAGCTGGAAGAGCGGCTTGGCGTGCCCGTCGTGACGACTTGCGCAACACGTAAGGCGGGGCGGGCGGCGTTGCTCGCGCGGCTTGACGAGCTGGTCTCGGCCGCGCCTTCCGCTGCAGCGGAGGGACACGTGGCCGACTTGCGTTCCGTCCAGCGTGAAGCGCGTGCGATTGCGCGCGAGGCGATCCTCGCCGAACCGGCGATGAACAAGCTGACGCGGGCCGTCGATAGCGTTGTGCTGCATCCGGTGGCCGGCCTCTTCATCCTTGTCGCCATTCTGTTTCTGATGTTCCAGGCGGTGTTCACGTGGGCGGTTGCGCCGATGGATGCCATCGACGCCGGGATCGGTGCTTTCGGGAAGTGGGTTGGAAGCACGCTCGGCGACGGATGGATGAAGAGCCTGCTTGTCGATGGTGTGATTGCAGGCGTGGGAAGCGTCGTCGTGTTCCTTCCGCAGATCGTCATCTTGTTCGCGTTCATTCTCGCGTTGGAGGCGTCCGGTTATATGGCGCGGGCAGCGTTCTTGATGGACGAGTTGATGCTGCGCGTTGGGTTGAACGGGCGGTCGTTCATTCCGCTGCTCTCCAGTTTTGCCTGCGCGATCCCGGGCATGATGTCGGCGCGGACGATCGAGAACGAGAACGACCGGCTGACAACGATTCTCGTCGCGCCGTTGATGGCGTGTTCGGCGCGTCTTCCGGTGTACACGCTGATCATCGCGGCGTTCATTCCCGCGAAGACGGTTGGCCTCTTCAACTTGCAAGGGCTTGTGATGTTTGCGCTCTACATCGTGGGCGTGATCAGCGCGATCATCGTTGCGTTTTTGCTGAAGCGGACGCTAACGCAAGGGCGGCCCCAACCACTGCTCATGGAAATGCCGACTTACAAATTGCCCGATCCGCGCGACTTCTTTGTCAATCTTTGGATGCGCGCTTGGGCGTTCCTGAAGCGTGCGGGCATTTATATCTTCGTGTTCTCGGTGATCCTGTGGTTCCTGACGAAATTCCCAAGTTCCGCCGTGTCAATCCGCGAAAGTTATGCCGGCATGCTGGGCAGCTGGCTTGAGCCATTCCTCACGCCGATCGGCTTTAATCTTGAGATTACGATTGCGTTGGTGCCGGGCTTTGCCGCGCGCGAAGTGGCAGTCGGCGCGCTCGGTACGGTTTACGCGGTGCAGAGCGATGGCGACGCCGCAGGCTTGGCGCAGGCGCTGCAGCACGCGTGGTCGCTGCCGACAGTGCTCGCGTTCCTGGCTTGGTACGTGTTCGCGCCGCAGTGCATGGCGACGCTCGCGGTCGCGCGCCGCGAGATGAACTCATGGCGGTGGACCGCGTTTATGTTTGGCTATCTGTTTGTGATGGCATACGTGGCGGCGGGCGCCACGTATTGGACCGCGCGCTGGGCCGGGCTTTAGCCGGTTGCGGCCGCGTTTTCGGTTCCCGACGCGACGCTGTCGATGACGCGGACCAGATATTCAGCGTCTTGAGCGCCGTTGACCAGGACCTTGCCGCCAATGAGGAAGGTCGGCACGCCGTTGATCCCGATCTTGCGCGCCATCGTGTCTTCGCGTTCGACGGATTCACGATCGGAGTCGGAGTTCAGCAATTCTTCGACGAGCTCGGCGTCCATCCCGATTTCGTCGGCGATGGCGGCGAGCACCTTGATCTGGCCGATATCGGCGCCGTCGATGAAGTAGCGATGGAAGAGAAGTTCGACGAGCTTGTCTTGCAGGCCAAGCGAATGCGACCAGCGGATGACGCGGTGCGAGTTCAGCGTGTTCGGCGTGCGCGCAATTTTTTCGAACGCGAATGCGAGGCCTTCATCCTCGCCCGCTTTCAGAAGCGCATTGTGGATCGGCTTGATCTTTTCCGACGAGCCGAACTTGCGTTCCATATACGCGATGCGATCGACGCCTTCGACGGGCGTCGCGGGATCGAGTTGGAACGGGCGCCAGCGCACGTCGAATTCGATTTGAGGGCGAAGGCTCATCGCGCGCTCGAGGCGGCGCTTGCCGATGTAACACCAGGGACAGACGGTGTCGGAGATGACGTCGATTTGCATGGTCAGAAGATACGCATGGAAACGCGCAACAGAAAAGCAGTTTTCGTAACTGGGAAAGTTGCAGGCCGTCGTTTAAGGATAATTGTCCGCAACCTTTTTGAGACGTTCGATGACGCACCAAGTGACGTTCGATCTTAAGGAACAAACCGCGTTCATCACCGGTGCAACCAGCGGATTTGGCGCGCGCTTCGCCGAAGTTTTAAGCGACGCAGGTGCACATGTCGTCATCACGGGGCGGCGCGTCGAACGTTTGCATTCGTTGCGCGATAAGATCGTAGCGAAAGGTGGTCGCGCGACCGCGCTCGCGCTCGATGTCACGAATGTCGCAGGCATTCAGGCTTGCGTTTCTGCGGCAGAGAAGGCGGCCGGGCCAATCTCAATTCTTGTTAACAATGCGGGATTGAATGTGCAGTCCAGTGCGGCCGCATTGGCCGAGCGCGACTACGATACGATCATGAACACGAACGTGAAGGGGGCCTTCTACGTCGCGCAGGCGGTGGGTTCGCGGATGCTTGAGCAGAAGATCCAAGGGCGCGTTGTTAACATTGCCTCGATCGGGGCGTTCAAGGCGCTGCCGGGTCTCGTTGCCTACAGCATGTCCAAGGCGGCCGTCGCGATGATGACGAAAGGGCTCGCACGGGAGTGGGCAAAACATCACATCGCGG
>JANLXP010000674.1:0-2291 GCA_031365165.1 Alphaproteobacteria bacterium | reverse complement strand
ATCGGATCGTTCTGGTACATCGACGGCAGGCGTTTCAGCGCGTCGGTCAGGCGCTGGCAAACGTGCTGGACGTAAGCGAGCTGTTCGTTCATCGCCAGCAGTGGGCGCAGCATGATGGGGATCGGTGCGAAGACGCCGTCTCGTTCGTAGGTGAATTCGTTCTTCACCGAATCCGCGCGGATGCGTTGGCCGATCTGAGCGAACGTCAGGTCGTTGATGTGGCCGGCCGCCTTGCGCACGCGGCTGTCGAGCGATGCGCCTGCGAGGCCGAGGGTTTCGTTTGGACTGAGGATACTTGGCGTCGTCATAGTGTTCCCGTGATTGCGCGTGGACGGCGTTGCGATTCAAGGCGGTTTCGAGCCAAGGGTTAGCACGGAACTGCGGCTGTGCACGATTGGTGTGCGCCAATTGGACCTGCGACCGGGAGCGGGCCTCCTGTTAGCCTCGCCCACAAATATGGGAGGTGGTGAAAATGGGCCGGGTTTTATTGTGGTTGTTTCTCGCTCTGCTGTTGGCTGCTGGCGGGTGGGTCTATTTCTTCCTGGTGGACGCGGGGGTGTTTTTGGACCTTAAGCCGACGTCGGTCGGCGTCTGCCGGCAGGTCACGGCTGGTGGCGTTGTCGGCGTTGAAGATATCGCCATCGATCATGAAACGAAGATTGCCTACCTCGCGGGCTACGACCGGCGGAAAGCGATCGGGGCTGGAGCGACACCCAACGCGAACGTTCGCGGCGCCATCTGGACCTACGATCTGAACACGCCCGACGCCGTACCGGTGGACGCTACAACGGCTGCACTGCCCGACGGGTTCTCGCCGCATGGCATCAGCCTTTATCGCGGTGCGGACGGACGCAAAGTGTTATTTGCGATCAGCCATGCGGGTGGAAAGCACTCGGTCGAGATTTTCGACGTGAATGGCGCAGCCTTAACGCATCGGCGGACGGTGACTGGCCCTGAGCTTTTGTCGCCTAATGATGTCGTCGGCGTTGGACATGATGCATTCTTCGTGACGAACGATCACGGCAACGCTGCCGGATGGCGGCGGTCTGCAGAAGATTACATGCGCCTCAGAGAATCGACCGTGCAGTATTTCGACGGCGCGAAGTTTGCGACGGCGTTGAGCGGCATCGGCGGTGCGAACGGCATCAACGTGAGTGCCGACGGACATTCGCTCTATCTCTCGGCGGCGTCGGAACGCACGGTCTATGTTTATGACCGCGATCCGGCAACGAACGCGTTGAAGCAGCGGGCGGCGATCAAGGTGCCCGGGTTCGCCGACAACCTCGATGTGCTGGCGAATGGCGACTTGTTGCTTGGGCTGCATTCCAAGATCTTGCAGTTCCTGGAGCATGTTGGTGATGCCACGAAGCCTTCGCCGAGCCACATTATGCATCTCAAAGCGGACGGGAAGGGCAGCTTCGTCGCGAGCACGATCTACTATAATTTGGGCGACGAGATATCGGGGGTCAGCGTTGGCGCGGGTATCGATAAGCGCCTGCTGATCGGTTCGGTGTTTGAACCTAAGATCTTGGATTGTGTTTGGGATGGCGCGCCCTAAAGCCATCAAGTTTGCCGTCGGGTCGGGGCAGGTTTCGGGCCTGCTCCTGACGCCGCAATCGCCGCGCGCGGGTTATGCGTTCGCGCACGGCGCCGGCGCGGGTATGGCGCATCCGTTTATGGAGGCGGTGGCGCAGGAGTTGGCGGAGCGTGGGATCGCCACGCTGCGCTACCAGTTCCCTTACATGGAGCAAGGCGGTAAGCGGCCCGATCCGCCGAAGGTTGCGCACGCCGCCGTGCGGGCAGCCGTTGCGAAGGCGCGGGAGTTGCTACCGGGGTTGATGCTGGTTGCCGGTGGCAAGTCTTTCGGTGGGCGGATGACTTCTCAGGCGGAGGCGCTCGAGCCGACTGGCGTCAAGGGGCTCGTGTTCTTCGGCTTTCCGCTGCACCCCGCTGGTGCGCCCTCCGACGAGCGGGCAGCGCATCTCTCCGATGTTCGCTTGCCGATGTTGTTTTTGCAGGGGACGCGGGATGCGCTTGCCGACATCTCGCTGCTGAAACCGTTGGTTAAGTCGTTGGGAAAACGTGCGACACTGCATCTTGTCGCGGATGCCGATCATTCTTTCCACGTTCCGGCCAAGACTGGCCGCAAAGATGCCCAGGTTCGCGCCGAAATACTGGATGCTTTTGCAGCTTGGGTGGCCAGCCTGTAACGAGTGGGCTGGTCTCAACTAGAGATTCGATACGGTCGCGATGTTTCGTTCCCTGCTTTCGGTCGGCGGCTTTACGCTCTT
>JANLXP010000452.1:0-5195 GCA_031365165.1 Alphaproteobacteria bacterium | reverse complement strand
CGACGCGGCGATCGAAGGAATTAGGCGTTTGCTGGGTCTCGCGCAAGACGCGGAGCTGCCGCAAGCGGAAATCGCGGAAGTCCATATGGGAACCACGGTCGCAACGAACGCGCTGCTCGAACGCAAAGGCGCGCGAACCGTATTGGTGACGACGCGCGGCCTTCGCGACCAACTGCGCATCGGCTACCAGCACCGCCCGAAACTCTTCGTTCGCCGGATCGATCTCACACCGCCGCTCTACGAAAGCGTGATTGAAATCGACGAGCGCGTCGGAGCTGACGGCACAGTCTTGACGCCGCTCGATCGCGCGCAAGCGGAGGCCGAACTGAAAGCCGCGCGCGCGCAAGGGTTCGACACCTGCGCGATCGTCTTCATGCACGGTTACCGCCACACCGCGCACGAACGCGACGTGGCCGCAATCGCAAAGCATCTGGGCTTCACCCAAGTCTCGGTGAGCCACGAGGTCAGCCCGCTCATGAAATACGTCAGCCGCGGTCACACCACCGTCGCCGACGCTTACCTTTCACCCGTACTGCGCCGCTATGTCGACAAGGTCTCAGGGCCCCTGGGCAACGCCGCACGCGACGGCCGCTTGCGCTTCATGCGCTCGAGCGGCGCGCTCGCCGACGTGAACCATTTCTCCGGCAAGGACGCGCTGCTCTCAGGGCCCGCCGGCGGTGTGATCGGGATGGCGGAAACGGCGAGGGCCGCGGGCTTCACGAAAGTCATCGGCTTCGACATGGGCGGTACGTCGACCGACGTCTCCCGTTTCGACGGAACCTATGAGCGCATCTTCGAGAACGAGCTGAACGGCATCCGCCTGCGCGCGCCGATGCTCGCCGTCCACACCGTTGCGGCAGGCGGCGGCTCGATCCTGTTCTACGAAAACGCCCGCATGCGTGTCGGTCCGGAAAGTGCCGGCGCAAACCCCGGCCCTGCCTGTTACCGCAAAGGCGGCCCGCTGACGGTCACGGATGCGAACGTAATGACGGGCCGCATCGCGCCTGCCAACTTCCCGAGCGTCTTCGGCCCCAAGGCGGATCAGCCGATCGACGCCGGCATCGTCGCCGACAAGTTCCACGCCCTCGCGCGCGAGCTCAGAACCTCGCCGCAAGAAGCCGCCGATGGATTTCTGAAGATCGCCGTCGCCAACATGGCCGAGGCGATCAAGCGCATCTCGATCGCACAAGGCGCCGACGTCACCGGCTACGCGCTGCAGTGCTTCGGCGGCGCCGGCGCGCAACTCGCCTGCCGCGTCGCCGACGCACTCGCCATGCGCACGATCATGATCCACCCGCTGGCGGGCGTGCTCTCCGCTTTCGGCATGGGCTTCGCGCAAACCCAAGCGCGCCGCGAGCGCGCAATCGAACGCGCACTGGATCCGGAACTGCTCACAACGCTCGACGACGAAGTTGCCAAACTCTCCACCGCTGCGATCGCTGAGGTCGCAGCCCAAGGCTTCGCGCCGCCGTCGATCGCCACGATCGCGACCGTCCATCTGCGCTACCAAGGCACCGACACGGCACTTGCTGTGGCTTACGGCACGCACGCCGAGATCGAAGCGCGCTTCTCGGAAGCGCATCGCGCGCGCTTCGGCTTCTGGGACCAAGACCGCAAGTTGATCGTCGAATCGATCGCAGTCGATGCCGCAGCCCAAGCACCACCACCAGCCCTACCGCGCATCGAGGCCAAGCGCACCGGCGCACTCAAAGCCCACGCGACGACAAAACTGTTCGCCGATGGCACTGAGCACGCGGCGCCAATCTATCTGCGCGAGCAGCTCGACCCCGGCGACCGCATCAGCGGCCCCGCGATGATCATTGAGCCGAACTCCACCATCGTCATCGACCCCGGCTGGCAAGGCGAATACCGCGCTGACGGAAACTTGGTACTCCTGGGAGCGCGGGCTTCCAGCCCGCTCTTAAGTCCGCATCAACGCACACAAGCCCCCGACCCCGTGCGCCTGGAAATCTTCAACGCGCTCTTCATGTCGATTGCCGAACAGATGGGCGTGGTGCTCGAAAAGACCGCGTCCTCCGTCAACATCAAAGAGCGTCTCGACTTCTCCTGCGCGATCTTCGATGCGGCGGGCAGCTTGATCGCCAACGCACCGCACATGCCTGTGCACTTGGGCTCCATGGGCGAAAGCGTGCGCGCGGTGCTCACACGCCACGCTGGCGGCATGTCGCCCGGCGACGCCTTCGCGCTGAACGCACCCTATGCAGGCGGCACGCATCTGCCCGACATCACAGTCGTGATGCCGGTGTTCTTGGGCGAAGAAGCGTTGCCTGCGTTCTACGTCGCCTCCCGCGGCCACCACGCCGACATCGGCGGTATCTCGCCGGGGTCGATGCCGCCGAACTCGACGTCGGTGGAAGAAGAAGGCGTGCTGTTCCAAGGCGAACGCATCATGCGCGGCGCGAAGTTCGACGACCGCCGCGTCACCGCGATCTTGGGCGGCGGCCCCTATCCCGCACGCAATCCGGTGCAAAACATCGCCGACCTGAAAGCGCAGATCGCGGCCTGCGTGAAAGGCGCGGACGAACTCAAGAACCTGTGCACCACGCAAGGGCGCGACGTCGTCGCCGCCTACATGGGTCACGTGCAGAACAACGCCGAGGAACAAGTCCGCCGCGTCATCGGCGCGCTGGACGACGGCGCGTTCGACCACGAGATGGACGATGGGGCCATCATCCGCGTGCGCGTCACCGTGGACCGGCAAACGCGCAGCGCCACAATCGACTTCACCGGCACAAGTCCGCAGCGTCCGACCAACTTTAACGCCCCGCGCTCCGTTACGACGGCGGCGGTGCTCTACGTCTTCCGCTGCCTCATCGACACCGACATCCCGTTGAACGCAGGATGCCTCCGGCCGCTGAACATCATCGTGCCCGATCATTCGCTCCTGAACCCGAGCTACCCGGCAGCCGTGGTTGCCGGCAACGTCGAGACCAGCCAAGCCGTCACCGACGCTCTGTTCGGTGCGCTGGGCGTGATGGCCGCAAGCCAAGGCACGATGAACAACTTCACCTTCGGCAACGCGCGTCATCAGTATTACGAAACGATCTGCGGCGGCGCGGGCGCGGGCCCCACATTCGACGGCGCGAGCGCGGTTCACACGCACATGACGAACTCGCGCCTGACGGACCCGGAAGTTCTGGAGTGGCGCTACCCCGTTCTCGTGCGCCGCTTCGAGGTTCGCGAAGGCTCCGGTGGCGCAGGCGCGCACAAAGGCGGCGACGGCGCCGTGCGCGAGATCGAATTCTTAGAAGCGATGGAAGCAGGCATCCTCTCGACCCGCAGGCGCGTTGCGCCCTTCGGTATCAACGGCGGCTCGAACGCAAAGACCGGCCGCAATGCGATCAAGCGCAAATACGGCAAGGTGCAAGAACTACCGGGTTGCGCGGTCAGCGCTGTCGAACCCGGCGATGTTTTTGTGATTGAAACCCCGGGCGGAGGGGGGTACGGCAGTACGCGAAAAGAACAAGGCTCGGAATGAACGTCGATCTCTTCGTCGGCACGTTGACACGCTACTACTCGGCCGATTGGCAGAACGGGAGAACGCGCGCCGGCGAAGCCTCGCCCTTCGGCTCGAAGAAAAGCCGCACGTCGGTGACCGATCCCGTCGAGCTGCAAGGCGTCATCGCAGGCTGGCTCGAGGAAGCGACCTTCAAACTCAAGCCGCACTTGAAAGAACCGCTGAGCTGGCAGGAAGGCATGCTGCCGGCCCACTACGTGGGTGAGATGGGCGTGGCGGGCTATGGCGGTGCGATCCTGCTCGCGGCCTACACGAACCACGCTCACCTTCAGCGACCCGCGACCTACATGAAGACGTGGGATCGCGACCCCGCCTTCGAAGCGGCGATGAAGCCGACCGAGAAGAAGGACGCGCTCTGGGAAATCATCAACTGCGGCGTCTGGTTTCCGGTGAACTTCGCGTTCGGCATCGGCATGAAGGATCCGGCGGGTCAGCCGATCAAGGCAGGCTCCATCGATCTGCTCTGGCGCGGGCTTGAGTATCTCAACGACACGAACTGGGGCGCAGCGCCGGAAGACATCGCGGCCTGGCGCACCCGGGGCTTAAGCGAGACCGACACGTTCGCCACGCAGACCCAGTTCGGCTTCGCCACGTTCTATGAAATGTGCCGCATCGCCCGCGAAAACCGGCTGCCTATGAAGCTCCATTATTGAGCTGTCGGCGGCGCTGCCACAGACGTGATGCCAGACTGCAACATCATCGTTAAGAAGCGACCGGTATCACGGTTAGGCCAGATCGCCGTCGGCGGGTTCCGGCCGAGCTCTTAACCACGACGCTCCGAAAATGTTATTAGAATTCAAAGTGTTACGGTGCGGTCCAGGCGAATTTGTTGCACCGCCGTATCGAATCTTGTTGGGCCCTGCGACAAATCGTGGCACAATGCAGGCACCCTGATGGAAGGAGGGCTTCTCTCGATGGCTGAGCAGCTGAGTCTTATCACAACCGGGGTCGTGTTCGCGTTTCTCGGGGCCATAGTAATCGGTCTCCTCTAGACGACACATTGACGGGGAATTTTTAGAAGGGCCGGCGGTGAAAACCCCGGCCCTTCTGCTTGTCTGGGGGACAGCTTGAGCCTTCCAAACCCCTTCGCGTCTTCGCGGCTTCGCGTGAGATCTTCTTGCAGCCGTGACCGTAACCCTGGGTGGCCGGGTTCCGCCTTGATTATTTGATGGGTCTGCGCTGGGACAAAAATCGCGCACGCGTGTTCGCTATTTTTCTGTCCCACTATTGGTATTATTTATTCGCCTCCTGCTCACAACCGCGGAGGCGAGATGACCGGAATCGCACTGATCGACGAGAAAGAACTGGCCCGCATCACCGGGATCAAACGTTCGACCTGGGCCAAGTGGCGCGCAAACGATGAAGGCCCGCCTTACTTCAAGCTAGGCCGGCTCTGCCGCTATCGCTTGAGCGCCGTCGAAGACTGGATCGCCACGCGCGAACAGGTGCCGCATGATTGAGTGGCACGAACTCGCCGGTTACGGCTTCTCCGTCTTCCCGGTCAAGGCGCGCGACAAGCGCCCGTTGGGCCCGTGGGAGCGCTATCGAAAGGAACGCGCCGCCCACTCCGAACTCTGCCTATGGGAGCGCTCGCCGCATCTGAACGGCGGCATCGCCACCGGCGAGATCTCCGGCATCTTCGTGATCGACCTCGACA